>NZ_CALLYO010000551.1 GCF_937858865.1 uncultured Amaricoccus sp.
GCGGCGCTGATCGGCAGGCCGTCGAGCAGGCGCGCCAGCGACGGCGCGCCGGGCGCCTCCCCGGCCGTTCGCCCCCTTTCCATGCGCACCATCACACTCTCGATACCGCCGCGCCGCGAGCCTTCCAGAAGCGTCACGGCATGTCCAATTTTTTTCCGGGTCGTGTGACACTTTTCTGCTATACATTGACCGACCGGTCGGCTAATGTCTGCCTGCAAGCAACGACTCGGGGGGAGCACTGAATGGACGCCTTCATCTGTGACGCGGTCCGCACGCCGATCGGGCGGTATGGCGGCGCTCTCGCCAGCGTTCGCGCCGACGATCTCGCGGCGGTCCCGCTCCGGGCGCTGATGGAGCGCAACCCCTCGGTGCGCTGGGAGGAGGTCGACGACCTGATCTTCGGCTGCGCCAACCAGGCCGGCGAGGACAACCGCAACGTCGGCCGCATGGCGGTGCTGCTCGCGGGCCTGCCGGTCGCCGTCCCCGGGACGACCATCAACCGGCTCTGCGGCTCCGGCATGGACGCCATAGGCCAGGCCGCCCGCGCCATCCGCTCGGGCGATGCCGACCTGATGCTCGCCGGCGGCGTCGAGAGCATGACCCGCGCCCCCTTCGTGATGCCGAAGGCCGAGAGCGCCTTCTCGCGCTCGAACGCGGTCTACGACACGACGATCGGCTGGCGCTTCGTGAACCCGAGGATGAAGAAGGAATTTGGCGTCGACTCGATGCCGCAGACTGCCGACAACGTGGCGGCCGACTTCGGCGTCTCCCGCGCCGACCAGGACGCCTTCGCCGCCCGCTCCCAGGCCCGCTGGGAGGCGGCGCAGAAGACCGGCAGGTTCCGGGACGAGATCGTCCCGGTCACCGTGCCGCAGCGGAAGGGCGACCCCGTCGTCGTCGATACCGACGAGCATCCGCGCCCGGGCACCACGGTCGAGACGCTGGCGAAGCTGAAGGGCGTCAACGGCCCCGACCTCTCGGTCACTGCCGGCAACGCCTCGGGCGTCAACGACGGCGCGGCGGCGCTCGTGCTCGCCTCCGAGGCGGCGGCGAAGGCGCACGGGCTGACCCCGAAGGCCCGCGTCGTCGCCATGGCCGCCGCCGGGGTCGAGCCGCGCATCATGGGCATCGGGCCGGCGCCGGCCGCGAAGCGGGTGCTGGCGCGCGCCGGTCTCTCCATCGGGCAGATGGACGTGATCGAGCTCAACGAGGCCTTCGCGTCGCAGTCGCTCGCCACGCTCAGGGAGCTTGGCCTGCCGGACGATGCGGCGCATGTTAATCCCAATGGCGGCGCGATCGCGATGGGCCATCCGCTCGGCATGTCGGGCGCCCGGCTGGTCACCACCGCCATGTACGAACTCAACCGCCGCGGCGGCCGCTACGCGCTCTGCACCATGTGCATCGGGGTCGGCCAGGGCATCGCGGCAATCATCGAACGCGTCTGAGGAGGAAGCCAGTCATGTACGCCCAGCTCGTCTCGACCGACGGCCTGAAGAAGCCCGAGGAGATGACCCCCGAGGAGCGCGCCTTCCAGGAGCGCATCGACCGCGGCGAGAAGATCGAGCCCAAGGAGTGGATGCCCGAGGGCTACCGCAAGACGCTGATCCGCCAGATCGGCCAGCATGCGCATTCCGAGATCGTCGGCCAGCTGCCGGAGGGCAACTGGATCACCCGCGCGCCGACGCTGGAGCGCAAGGCGATCCTGCTCGCCAAGGTGCAGGACGAGGCGGGGCACGGGCTCTATCTCTACTGCGCCGCCGAGACGCTCGGCGTCAGCCGCGACGAGCTGATGGAGCTGCTCCACAAGGGCAAGATGAAGTATTCGTCGATCTTCAACTACCCGACGCTGACCTGGGCCGACATGGGCGCGGTCGGCTGGCTGGTCGACGGGGCGGCGATCATGAACCAGGTGCCGCTGCAGCGGACCTCGTTCGGGCCCTACAGCCGGGCGATGATCCGCATCTGCAAGGAGGAGTCGTTCCACCAGCGGCAGGGCTACGCCATCATGATGAAGATGGCTTCCGGCACGCCGGCGCAGAAGGCGATGGCGCAGGATGCGCTGAACCGGCTCTGGTATCCGTCGCTGATGATGTTCGGGCCGTCCGACAAGGACTCGGTGCACAGCGCCCAGTCGATGGCCTGGAAGATCAAGATGAACACCAACGACGAGCTGCGGCAGAAGTTCGTCGACCAGACCGTGCCGCAGGCCGAGTATCTCGGGCTGACCGTCCCCGACCCGAACCTGAAGTGGAACGAGGAGAAGGGCGGCTACGACTTCTCCGAGCCCGACTGGTCGGAGTTCTTCGACGTCATCGCCGGCAACGGCCCCTGCAACAAGGACCGGCTCGGCGCCCGGGTGAAGGCCTGGGACGACGGCGCCTGGTTCCGCGAGGGGCTGGTCGCCCATGCCGAGAAGGCCGCCGCCCGCAAGGCGCCGGTCGCCGCCGAATAGCAGCCAGGAAGGTGCCGCGAGGCATCGCCCGAGTCTTAGGGAGAGAAAGCATGTCCAAGGAATGGCCGCTCTGGGAAGTCTTCATCCGGGGCCAGCACGGTCTGAACCACCGCCACGTCGGCAGCCTGCACGCGCCGGACGCCGAGATGGCGATCCTGAACGCGCGCGACGTCTACACCCGCCGCAACGAGGGGGTGTCGATCTGGGTGGTGAAGTCGGTCGACATCACCGCGTCGAGCCCGTCGGAGAAGGGGCCGCTCTTCGAGCCCTCGAACTCCAAGGTCTACCGTCACCCGACCTTCTACGACATTCCCGAAGAAGTGGGGCACATGTAAGATGCCGTCGCTCCCCGACATGAACACGCCCGACGTCGCCGAGCTGGCGCGTGGCGCCGCGGCCGCGAGCCGCGCGACCGAGGTCCCGACGCCGGACGCCGGCCAGGAGGCCTTCTTCGAGGCGCTGCTGCGCATCGGCGACTCGACGCTCATCCTCGGCCACCGCGTCTCCGAATGGTGCGGCCACTCGCCCGCCCTCGAGGAGGACATCGCGCTGGCCAATGTCGCGCTCGACCTGATCGGGCAGACGCAGATGTGGCTCGGCCTCGCCGGCGAGGTGGAGGGCAAGGGCCGCTCGGCCGACGATCTCGCCTACCTGCGCGACGCCTGGGACTTCCGCAACCTGCTGATCGTCGAGCGTCCGAACGGCGACTTCGGCCACACGCTGATGCGGCAGTTCCTGTTCGACGCCTATCACCTCGAGCTCCTGAAGGCGCTCGCCGGCTCCAGTGATCCGCGCGTCGCCGAGATCGCGGTGAAGGCCGCCAAGGAGGTCGCCTACCATCTCGAGCGGTCCTCGGATCTGGTGATCCGCCTCGGCGACGGCACCGACGAGAGCCACCGCCGGATGCAGGCGGCGCTCGAGGCGCTCTGGCCCTACACCGGCGAGATGTTCCTCTCCGACGAGAAGGACGCCGAGGCGGCCGCAGCCGGCCGCATCGCCGACCCGGCGAGCCTCAGGCCCGCCTGGGAGCGGACCGTCCGCGACGTTCTGGGCGCCGCGACGCTGACCATCCCCGAGGGCGCCTTCGCCCACAAGGGCGGCAAGCGCGGGGTCCATACCGAGCATCTCGGCTACATCCTCGCCGACATGCAGTTCCTGCAGCGCGCCTATCCCGGCGCCACCTGGTGAGATCGAGATGGCGACCGTTACCCGACCCAGCCCCAAGGAGGTCTGGGACTGGCTGAGCCATGTCCCGGACCCGGAGATCCCGGTCATCTCGCTGACCGACCTCGGCATCATCCGCGATGTCGCCTGGGACGACGATACCCTCGTCGTCACCGTCACGCCCACCTATTCCGGCTGCCCGGCCACGGCGGTCATCAACCTCGACATCGAGAAGGCGCTCCGGGAGAGGGGGATCGAGAAGCTGAAGCTGAAGCGGCAGATCTCCCCCGCCTGGACCACCGACTGGATCAGCGAGGCCGGCCGCGACAAGCTCCGCGCCTACGGCATCGCCCCGCCGATCGACGGCACCGCCGCCGACGGGCGCCTGATGGGGCGGGTCAACCGGATGACGGGCGGCAACCTCACGGTTCCCTGCCCGCGCTGCGGCTCGACCCACACGACCAAGGTCAGCCAGTTCGGCTCGACCCCGTGCAAGGCCAGCTACCGCTGCGACGACTGCCTGGAACCCTTCGACTACTTCAAGTGCATCTGAGCGGACTAAGGACAACAGAAATGGCACGCTTCCATTCCCTCGATGTCGTCGACGTCCGCCGCGAGACCCGCGACGCCGTCGTCGTCACCCTGAAGCCGCGCGACGAGGACGCCGCGCTCTTCGACTTCACCCAAGGGCAGTACCTGACCTTCCGCCGCAAGTTCGACGACGACGAGCTCCGCCGCAGCTACTCGATCTGCGCCGGCAAGGGCGAGGGGTGCCTCAGGGTCGGCATCAAGCGCGTCGACGGCGGCGCCTTCTCGACCTGGGCCAACGAGGAGCTGGAGCCCGGCACCACCCTCGAGGCGATGCCGCCGATGGGCCGCTTCTTCACGCCCATCGAGCCCGAGGCGGCGAAGAACTACCTCGGCTTCGCCGGCGGCTCCGGCATCACGCCGCTGCTCTCGATCATCAAGACCGTGCTGGCGGCCGAGCCGAAGTCGACCTTCACCCTCGTCTACGCCAACCGGCAGATCGGCTCGATCATGTTCCGCGAGGAGCTCGAGGACCTGAAGAACCGCCACCTCGGCCGCCTCTCGATCATCCACGTGCTGGAGTCCGAGGCGCAGGACATCGAGCTCTTCAGCGGCCGGGTGGACGCCGAGAAGTGCGAGGCGCTCTTCCGCACCTGGATCGACCTGCCCTCGATCGACACCGCCTTCATCTGCGGCCCCGAGCCGATGATGCTGGCGATCGCCGGCGCGCTCCGGGAGCACGGGCTCGCCGACGAGCAGATCAAGTTCGAGCTCTTCGCCTCCGGCCAGCCCGGCCGCGCGAAGAAGCGGGTCGCGACCTCCGAGGTCTCGACGTCGAACTCGACCGAGGCGACGGTGACCCTCGACGGCGCCACCCGCACCTTCCGCATGCCGAAGGCCGGCCAGAGCCTGCTCGACGCGGCGCTGGAGGCGAACATCGACGCCCCCTACGCCTGCAAGGCCGGGGTCTGCTCGACCTGCCGCGCCAAGGTGCTCGAGGGCGAGACCGAGATGGCCACCAACCATGCGCTCGAGGACTACGAGGTGCAGCAGGGCTACGTGCTGACCTGCCAGTGCTTCCCGCTGAGCGACAAGGTCGTCGTCAGCTACGACCAGTGAGGGAGAGAGAGATGTCCGAAGACACCGCGACCATGCCCATCGAGGACTACCTCGCCCAGGGCGGCCAGCTCACCTCGCCGGCCAACGTGCCCTCGCGCTACCGCGGCGAGCTGCTGCGGCTGATGGCCAGCTTCGTCGACAGCGAGCTGGCGGCCTCCGCCGGCTTCGCCGACACGATCAACACCGCGCCGAGCATCACCGCCCGCATCGCCGCCTGCAGGATCACCCTCGAGAAGGCCGACCACGCCGAGCGGGTCCTGAAGCTCATGGGCGACTTCGGCGCCGACGAGGGCCGCTACGCGACCCAGCATCCCTGGGCCGCCCGCCTGCCGCGCGACGCCGCGCTCGGCCAGGCACGGCACGGCAACGACATGCGCCTCGCCGTCTTCCACTATCCGATCGAGGGCTGGGCCGACGCCGTGGTGATGAACGTGCTGCAGGGCCTCGCCGCCGGCGTCACGCTCGAGGAGATGTCGAAGGTCTCCTATGCGCCGCTCGCCGACGTCTTCCGCGACATCGCCCCGCGCGAGAAGCGCCACACCGACCTCGGCCTCACCGGCCTCGCCGACCTCGTCGCGGGCGAGGAGGGCCGGGCTGCCGCCGCGGCCGCCGTCGCCTACTGGCAGCCGAAGGTCGCCGAGAGCTTCGGCACGATGAACTCCGCCCGGTTCGAGACGCAGAAGCGCTTCGGCCTCCGCCACCGCCCGAACGAGGCGCTGCTCGCCGACTGGACCGCAAGGGTCCGCGAGGCGCTGGCCCCGCTCGGCCTTGCCTGAGGAAGCCCCATGTCCGTCGACGTCACGAGCAAGCCCCGCACCCTCGAAAGCTACGTGGGCGGCGCGTGGGTGAAAGGCAACGGCAGGGGCCAGACCCTGCTGAACGCCGCCACCGGCGCCCCCGTCGCCCATATCGACTCCTCCGGCGTCGACTTCGCCGGCGCGCTGGCCTGGGGCCGCGACGTCGTCGGGCCGAAGCTCCGCAGGCTCTCCTTCCACGAGCGGGCGGCGATGCTGAAGGCGCTCGGCCAGAAGCTCATGGAGCTGAAGGAGGAGTTCTACGCCGAGAGCTTCGCCACCGGCGCCACCCGCCAGGACGGCTGGATCGACATCGAGGGCGGCGCCGGCACGCTGCTCTCCTACGCCTCCAAGGCGCGGCGCGAGCTCCCGAACACCCGCGTCCTCACCGACGGCGACGTGGAGCAGCTCTCCCGGGACAATTCCTTCTCCGCCCAGCACATCCTGACCCCGCTCGAAGGGGTCGCCGTCCACATCAACGCCTTCAACTTCCCGGTCTGGGGCATGCTGGAAAAGGTCGCCCCGACCTTCATCGCCGGCGTCCCCTCGATCGTGAAGCCGGCGAGCCAGACCGCCTACCTCACCGAGCTCGTCGTCCGCCGCATCGTCGAGTCGGGCATCCTGCCCGAGGGCGCCATCCAGCTCATCGCCGGCTCGACCGGCGATCTGCTCGACCATGTCACCGGCCAGGACGTCGTCACCTTCACCGGCTCGGCCTGGACCGGGCGCAAGCTGCGCTCGCATCCGGCCATCGTCGAGAACTCGGTCCGCTTCACCATGGAGGCCGACAGCCTCAACGCCTCGATCCTCGGCCCCGACGCCGCCCCCGGCACGCCGGAGTTCGACCTCTTCGTCAAGGAGGTCGCCCGCGAGATGACGGTGAAGGCCGGCCAGAAGTGCACCGCCATCCGCCGCGTCATCGCGCCGCGCGCCTTCACCGACGCGCTCGTCGCCGCGCTCGGCGACCGTCTGGCGAAGACCGCGCTCGGCGATCCGGCGAACGAGGCGACCCGCATGGGCCCGCTCGCCAGCCTCGACCAGCGCAGGGAGGTGCGCGAGCGCATCCGCGAGCTGCAGCAGGAGGCGGAGATCGTGGCGGGCGACCCCGACGAGGTCCGCGTCGCGTCGGGCGACGCCGAGAAGGGCGCCTTCCTCAACCCGGTCGTCCTCTTCGCCGACAGCCCGCTCGGCAAGGACGCCATCCACGACGTCGAGGCCTTCGGCCCGGTCTCCACCGTCATGCCCTACGACGACATCGGCGAGGCCATAGCGCTCGCCAGGCGCGGCAAGGGCTCGCTCGTCGCCTCGGTCTTCACCGACGACAAGGCCATCGCCGAGGAGGTCGTGCTCGGCCTCGCCCCCTTCCACGGCCGGGTGCTGATCGGCAACCGGCTGAGCGCCAAGTCCTCGACCGGCCACGGCTCGCCGCTGCCGGTCCTCGTCCACGGCGGCCCCGGCCGCGCCGGCGGCGGCGAGGAGATGGGCGGCATCCGCGGCGTCAAGCACTATATGCAGCGCACCGCCGTCCAGGGCGCCCCGCGCCTCCTCTCCGCCGTCACCGGCCGCTGGATCGAAGGCGCCGATGCTTCCAGCGACGGCACGCATCCGTTCCGCAAGTCCCTGGCGGAGCTCAGGATCGGCGACCAGCTCGTCACCGCCACCCGCACCGTGACGCTGGAGGATATCGAGCATTTCGCCGGCTTCACCGGCGACACCTTCTACGCCCACATGGACGAGGCGGCGGCGAAGGCGAACCCCTTCTTCGACGGCCGCGTCGCCCACGGCTACCTGATCGTCTCCTTCGCCGCCGGTCTCTTCGTCGACCCGGCGCCGGGCCCGGTCCTCGCCAACTACGGCGTCGACTCCCTGCGCTTCCTGACCCCGGTCTATCCCGGCGACACGCTCGGCGTGCGGCTGACCTGCAAGGAGATCAACCCGCGCTCCGGCGCCGAGCACGGCGAGGTGCGCTGGGACTGCCAGGTGACCAAGCAGGGCGGCGCGCTCGTCGCGCAGTACGACGTTCTCACCATGGTGGCGAAGACCTGGCCGCCCGCCGCATAGCCGCCGGAGGCCGCGTGCCCGGCCGCCTGCTGCCGCTCGTCCTCGCGTTCGCCGCCATCCCGGCGTACGCCGACCCGGCGGCGGACGCGGCGGCCATCCGCGCGCGGTTGACGGCCTGGGCCGCCGCCTTCAACGCCCGCGACGCCGCCGGCGCCTGCGACCTCTTCGCCCCGGACCTGCAGTATGCGCTCCCGGAGGAGCCGCGGGGCACCCGGGCGACGATGTGCGGCAACCTCGCGCAGGTGCTGGCGCGCGACGATCTCCGCCTCCGCTATGACGCGCCCGAGGTGCACGAGGTCATCGTCTCGGGCGACCTCGCCGTCGTCCGGCTGACCTGGACGCTCACCGCCGCGGCGCAGGGCGGGACCGAGACGACGACCGAGGAGGGGATGGACGTCTTCCGGCGCCAGCCGGACGGCCGATGGGCGATCGCGCGCTTCATCGCCTTCGCTCCGGGCGCGCCGCCGCGTTAAGCAAGGTTAAGAACTGGTTGACGGCGGCTAGGGTTTCCCAGCAATATCAATCACATGACCTTTTGGGCACACGTGCCCACCCGGCGGGCGGCGGCAGGCCTCGCGCCGATTATCCGGCGCGAATCGTCTGGATCCGGCCCGGCATCGGTGCGACGTAGCATCTGGTGCCAAGGGAGGAGAGGATGTTTCTGGAGATCGCCGAGATCACCGTCACCGACGCTGCCGGCTTCGAGGCGGCGGTGGCCAGGGCCCGCCCGCTCTTCCTCGGCGCCGAGGGCTGCCACGGGATGGCGCTGCACCGCGTGGTCGAGACGCCCGAGGTCTACCGGCTGGTGGTGAAGTGGCGCACCGTCGAGGACCATATGGAGACCTTCCGCGGGTCGGAGGCCTTCCAGGCCTGGCGGGCGCTGGTCGGTCCCTTCTTCGCCGGCCCGCCGAAGGTCACGCATTCGCGCGAGGTCCCGCTCGGCTGAGCATGCCCGGTCCGGGGAGCAGGGAGCGCTGCGGCCGATCCGCCTGATCCCGGACCGATCCACC
>NZ_CALLYO010000552.1 GCF_937858865.1 uncultured Amaricoccus sp.
CGCCGGCACCCGGAAGAGGTCGGTGCGCAGCGGCGCCAGGTCCCGGTCGAGCCCGAGGCGCGCCCGGGCGGCCCGGAAGCGCCGCGAGATGAGCTCCGCCCGCACCCCCTCGCCGCGCATCCGCTTCCCCCAGGCCGCGTCATAGTCCCGCCCGCCGTGCATCTCGCGCACCTGGTTCATCACCTTGGCCGCCCGCTCCGGAAAGGCCTCCGCCAGCCACTCGCGAAAGAGCCCCGCCACCTCCCGCGGCAGCCGCAGCGCCACGTAGCTCGCCGCCACCGCGCCCGCGTCCCGCGCCGCCCCGAGCACCGCCTCGATCTCGTGGTCGGTCAGCCCCGGCACGACCGGCGCCATCATCACCCGGACCGGGCAGCCGGCGTCGCTCAGCGTGCGGATCACCTTCAGCCGCCGCTCCGGCGCCGGCGCCCGCGGCTCCATCGCCCGCGCCACCTTCCGCTCCAGCGTCGTCACCGACACGCCCACCCGCGCCAGCCCCTGCCGCCCCATCTCCCCCAGGATGTCCGCATCCCGCTCCACCAGCGTCCCCTTGGTCACCACCGTCACCGGATGGCCGAAGTCGCGCAGCACCTCGAGGATCCCCCGCATGATCCCGAACCGCTTCTCGATCGGCTGGTAGGGATCGGTGTTCGTCCCGAGCGCGATCGGCGCCACCCGGTAGCCCCGCCGCGACAGCTCCGCCACCAGCACCCGCGGCGCCGCCGGCCGCGCCACCAGCCGCGTCTCGAAGTCGAGCCCCGGCGACAGCCCGAGCCAGGCATGGCTCGGCCGCGCGAAACAGTAGATGCAGCCATGCTCGCACCCGCGATAGGGATTGATCGACCGGTCGAAGCCGACGTCGGGCGAAGTGTTGCGGGTGATGACGCTCCGCGGCCGCTCGATCGCCACCTCGGTCCGCACCGTCGCCTCCGCCTCCACGACCCACCCGTCGTCCACCCGCACCCGGGCATAGGGCTCGAACCGCCCGACCCGGTTGCTCGCCGCCCCGCGCCCCGGCCGCAGCTCCTCCGGCACCCGATCCGATTCGTCCCCGATCATGGGCGGGACTCTAGAACATAATGAGAACATCCGCCAGCATCGGCCGGCGAAGGCCGCCCCTGTCGGCGCACCGCCACGGGGAGTCGTTTCCTTTCGCGAGATCGCCGCCGGATCGGCTAAGCGGAGCTATGATGCCTGCCAGCCCGCCGGAGCAGCCGATGGCCGAAGACGACGACGAGATCATCCTGAGCGAGCTCAGTGACGAGGAGCTGGTGCCGCAGATGCACGACGACCTCTACGACGGCCTCAGGGACGAGGTGGTCGAGGGCGTCAACATCCTGCTCGGGCGCGGCTGGACCCCCTACGACGTGCTGACCAAGGCGCTGGTCGAGGGCATGCGCATCGTCGGCATCGACTTCCGCGACGGCATCCTCTTCGTGCCCGAGGTGCTGCTCGCCGCCAATTCGATGAAGGCCGGGATGGCGATCCTGAAGCCGCTCCTCGCCGAGACCGGCGCCCCGCGCCTCGGCAAGATGGTGATCGGCACCGTCAAGGGCGACATCCACGACATCGGCAAGAACCTCGTCTCGATGATGATGGAGGGGGCGGGGTTCGAGATCGTCGACCTTGGCATCAACAACCCGGCGGACAGCTACCTCGACGCGCTGGAGCGCGAGGACGCCGACATCCTCGGCATGTCGGCGCTGCTGACCACCACCATGCCCTACATGAAGGTCGTCATCGACACGCTGAAGGAGCGCGGCCTGCGCGACCACTATGTCGTCATGGTGGGGGGCGCGCCGCTCAACGAGGAATTCTCCAAGGCGATCGGCGCCGACGCCTACTGCCGCGACGCGGCGGTGGCGGTCGAGACGGCAAAGCAGTTCATGGCCCGCAAGCACAACCAGCTCGCCGGCGCCCGCTAGAGGCACGGGGCCTGTCCGCGCCTGCGTGCCGGCCCTATCTACCGAGCATGGACCTCGACGACACCAGCCTGAGCGAAAGCGGCCTCGCCGCGACGGGAGCTGCCACGGGGGAGGAGCGGATCCTCGTCATCGCCTGCGGCGCGCTGGCGCGCGAGATCCTGGCGCTGCGCGACCTGAACGGCTGGACCCACCTCGACCTGCAGTGCCTGCCGGCCAAGCTCCACCTCTGGCCGGACCGCATCCCCGACGCGATCGAGGCGGCGGTCCGCGAGGCGCGCAGCCGCTACGCGCGGATCTTCATCGGCTACGCCGACTGCGGCACCGGGGGCCTGCTCGCCGCGCGCTGCGCCGCGCTCGGCGTCGAGATGATGGCCGGGCCGCACTGCTACAGCTTCTTTGACGGCAATGACCGCTTCGCCGCCCGCGGCGACGACGAGATGCTCGCCTACTATCTGACCGACTTCCTCGTGCGGCAGTTCGACGCCTTCGTCTGGAAGCCCATGGGCCTCGACCGGCACCCCGAGCTGCGCGACATGATCTTCGGCAACTACCAGCGCCTCATCTACCTCGCCCAGCTCGACGACCCGGCGCTCGACGCCGAGGCCGCCCGCTGCGCCGCGCGACTCGGCCTCGCCTACGAGCGGCGGCTGACCGGCTATGGCGACCTCGCAGCCGCCCTCGCGGCCACCGCCGACCGCTGACGGAGCACCATTCCGCCGGGCCGGCAAGATTGCCCGTGACGGCGAACGATTTCCGCGATTATCATCGCCTCACGAAATCGGGAGGTGAGAATGGTCGTCCTGCATACCGCCATCGCGATCGTTCTCGTCATCGGGCTCATCATCCGGTTTCGCGTCGACCCGGTCATCTCGCTGATCCTGGGCTCGCTCTATCTCGGCCTCGCCGGCGGGGCGGGCTTTTCCGGCACGCTCGGGGCGATCACCTCCGGCTTCGGCGAGATCATGGCCAAGGTCGGGCTCCTGATCGGCTTCGGGGTGGTAATCGGATCGCTGCTGCACGCGACCGGTGCCTTCAAGCGCATGGTCACGGCACTCGTCTCCGCGGTCGGCCCGCGGCGGCTGCCCTATGCCATGGCCGGGGCGATGTCGACGATCTTCCCCTCGATCTACGTCGACGTGCAGGTGGTGCTCGCCTCGCCCGTCGCCCGCTCGGCCGCGCCGCACCTCGGGCGCGACGGCCTGCCGCTCCTCGCGGGGGCGATCGGCACCGGCATCTTCTCCGGCTACGTCTTCGTCGTGCCCGGCCTCGCGGTGATCCTGATCGCCGGCCAGGTCGACGTCGGCCTGGGCGCCTGGCTTCTCCCCGGCCTCGTCATCGGCCTCGCCACCGCGCTCGTCACCACCTTCCTCTTCCACATGCTGCTCAGGACCGGCTACTGGAAGCGCGAGTCCGACGAGGAGCCGGACGAGGCCATGATCGAGATGGAGGCGCACGATGCCGCCATCGACCCCGAGCACGACGCGCGGGTGCCGAGCCTCGGCCAGTCCGTCGCCCCCATCCTGGTCCCGCTGCTGATGATCGCCTTCGGCGCCTTCGCCGATCTCGCCGGGATCACCAACGACTTCATCGACTTCATCGGCAACGCCAACCTCGCGCTCTTCGTCGGCCTGCTCTGGGCCTACCTGCTGGCGCGGCGCTCGATCGGCGTCGAAGGGACCAACGAGGCGCTCTCCGAGGGTTTCCGCACCAGCGGCGAGATCCTGCTCATCACCGGCGTCGGCGGCTCGCTCGGCGAGGTCATCGGCGCCGTCGGCATGGACGAGGCGCTCGGCCAGCTCTTCTCGGCGGACGCCGGCGGCCCGGTCCTGCTCAGCATCCTGCTCGCCTGGTTCATCGCCGCCGTGCTCCACCTCGCCATCGGCTCGGTTTCGGTGGCGGCGCTGACCGCGGCCGGCATCGTCGGCCCGCTGGTGCCGCAGCTCGCCATCTCGCCGGTGGTGATCGGGCTCGCCATCGCGTCGGGCGCGCTCTTCGCCGTGCAGGTCAACAGCAACTTCTTCTGGATGTTCAAGGGCCTGCTCGGCCTGTCGACGACAGGCGCGCTCAAGACGCTGACCGTGGTCACCGGCATCGCCTCGGTCGTCTCGCTGCCGATGGTGATCCTGGCGAGCCTCGTCCTCTAGAGACCCGCGAAAACGCCTCCCCCGGCGGCACCAGGCACGGTAACCTTGGTGAAGAAGTGATGAACGTCTTTGGAATATGCCAAGACGTTCAGTCACTTACCGGTTTTCGCACGCGTGCGACGAGCGTGCGCGAGGGCCGGTCCTAGAGATAGTCCTGCCGGCTCAGCCCGTACTTCGCCATCTTCTCGTTGAGCGTCCGGCGGGGCAGGGCGAGCTCGGCCATCACCGCGCTCACGCTGCCCTGGTTGCGGCGCAGCGCATGGTCGATCAGCATCTTCTCGAAGGCGTCCACATGCTCCTTGAGCGGCTTCTCCGCGTCGAGCGGGAAGGCCGGCGCCTGGAAGCCGTCGTCGATCAAGAGCGCCGAGATGTTGTTGTCGCCGCGCCGCGCCTGCAGCACCGCCCGCTCGGCGAGGTTGATGAGCTGGCGGATATTGCCCGGCCAGGGCGCCTGAACCAGGTTCGCCGCATCGCCCGCGCTCAGCGTCGGCGGCTCGCAGCCGTACTCCTCGGCGAACTGGATGGTGAAGTGCGAGAAGAGGGTGAGGATGTCCTCGCCCCGCGCCCGCAGCGGCGGCGCCTCGAGAACGAGGCCGGCGAGACGGAAGTAGAGATCGTCGCGCAGCACCTCGGCCGGCGGCGTGCCCGGGCCGAGCCGGCTCGACACCGCGATGATGCGGATGTTGTGCCGCGCCGTGCCGTTCGGGTCGTTGTCGTTGATCGCATCGAGCAGCCGCGCCTGCGCCGCCGGCGACAGCGCCTCGATGTCCTCGAGGCAGAGCGTGCCGCCCTCGGCCTGGTCGATCAGCGGCTTCTCCGGCCAGTCCGGGCCGCCGAAGAGCATCGGCTCGACCTGCTCGGGCGACACCGAGGCGCAGTTCATGGTGACGAGCGGCTTGGCCGCCCGCGGCCCGCAGGCGTGCAACGCCGTGGCGATCAGGCTCTTGCCGGTCCCGGTCTCGCCGAGCACCAGCACATGCCCGTCCGCCTGCGCCACGTCGAGGATCTGCTCGCGCAGCTTCTCGACCGCCGGGCTCGCCCCCATCAGCCGGCGCATGATGACGCTGCCGTCGGAGAGCTCGCGCCGCAGCGCGCGCGTCTCGAGCGTGCGCGCCCGCGCCTCGCCGCCGCGCTGGCAGAGATCGGCCAGCCGGTCGGGCTCGAACGGCTTCTCGACGAAGTCGAAGGCGCCGATCCGCATCGCCTCGACCGCCATCGGCACGTCGCCGTGCCCGGTCATCAGGATGACCGGCAGCCCGGGGTCGACCGACTGCAGCCGCCGCAGCAGCGCCATGCCATCCATCCCCGGCATGCGGATGTCGCTGATGACGACGCCAGGGAAGTCGGGGCCGATCACCTTCAGCGCCGGCTCCGCCGCGTCGAAGGAGATCGGCTCGAAGCCCGAGAGCTGCAGCCACTGCGCCACGCTCTCGCGCATGTCGACCTCGTCGTCGATGATGGCGACCTTGGATTTCACGTTCGTCGGACCTGGCATCATGCTCACTCTGCAGCCTGTGTTTGTCCCCGGCCGCGCGGCAGCAGGAGCTCGAAGACCGCGCCGCCGTCGGGCGCGTTGCGGGCGACGAGGCGCCCGCCGAGCTCGGCCGCGAAGCCGGCGGAGATGGCGAGCCCGAGGCCCAGCCCCTGGCCGGGCTTCTTGGTGGTGTAGAAGGGCTCGAAAAGCTTGTCGGGCTCCCGGAGGCCGGGCCCGTTGTCCTCGATCGAGAGCAGGATCGTCTCGCCCTGCACCAGCAGGATCTTGATCTCGCGGTCGTCGCGCCCGCGCACCGCGTCGATGGCGTTCCTGAGCAGGTTGACGATGATCTGCTCGATCCGCAGCGGATCGGCCTGCACGATCGCGGGCTCGGACGGCAGCGTCGTCACGATCTTGACCGCCATCTTGCCGAGCTGCGGCGCCATCATGGCGAGCGCGGAGCGCACGCTGTCGCGCAGGTCGACCGGCTCGATGTCGACGTCGCCCTTGCGGGCGTAGGACTTGAGCTGGCGGGTGATCCCGCCCATGCGGTCGATCAGGTCGTCGATGCGCTGGAAGGAGGAGAGCGCCTCCTCGGGCCGGCGCCGGGTGAGGAGAAGCCGCGCCCCGGCGAGATAGGTCTTCATCGCCGCGAGCGGCTGGTTGAGCTCGTGGCTGACCGCGGCCGACATCTGCCCGAGCGCGGCGAGCTTCGAGGCCTGCTCGAGGCTCTGCTCCGCCTCCTTGAGGTTCTTCTCCACCCGCTTCCGCGCCCCGATCTCCGCCGAGAGGCGGCGGTTCAGCACCCGCAGCTCCTCCGACTCGCGCTGGATGCGCCGGCTCTCGGCCCGCGTCCGCCGCGACAGCAGGTAGAAGGCGAGGGCGAGCAGCAGCGCCAGCACCATGATGATGAGCGAGAGGACCGCGTTCACCCGCGCCCGCACGTCCTCGAGCGTCGAGAAGTAGGTGAGCCGCCAGTTGCGGAAGCCGACCGGCACCTCGATCTGCAGGTGCGGCGTTCCGGCGACATAGACGTAGGCGGGCGAGCCGAAGGTCCGCCGCGCCTCGCTGAGCGCGCGGGTGAACCGCGAGGGATCGGGCGCCGGCGCCAGCAGGTTCGAGAGCGTGTTCTGCCGCCAGTTCGGCTCGGAGGCGAGCAGCACATGGCCCTCGCTGTCGGTGACGACGACCTTGAGCCGCGCCCGTCGCCAGCCTTCCTCGTGCGCCCCGAGCGGCACCGTCACCACGACGACGCCGAGGAAGGTGTCGTCCTGCGTGATGCGGCGGGCATAGTGGAAGCTGTAGCCGCCGTCGTCGTTCTCGATGATCGAGAAGATCGTGCCGGTGTCGGCCCGCGCGGCGGTGAAATAGGCCTTGTCCCCGTCGTACTGCTCGCGCGGCCGGTCGTCGCTCGCCGCGACGATCCGCCCCTCGGCGTCGAGCAGGAACATCGAGCCCGCGCCGATCTCCTCCTTGAAGCTGGCGAGCCGCTCCTCGGCGCCGGAATACTTGCCCGAGCGCAGCGCCAGGATGAGGATCGGATCGCGCGAGAGGAGCAGCGGCACCACCGAGTGGCGCTGGATCGTCGACTGGATCGAGCCGGCGTAGAGGGTGGCGCGGACCGTCGCGTCGGCTTCCTGGGTCTCGCTGAAGGAACGGGTGAGGTAGGCGTGGCTTGCCCAGATGACCAGGAGCATGCCGAGGACCGAGGCAAACAGCCCCGCGCGCATCCAGAAGCGCCCCGGCGGGGCGTTCGGGAGCTTGCTGTCGGTTCCGATGCTCATCAGGGCAATCCTATCTCACCCTGCGGCGCTCCGCTCAAGCACCCTGGACGAGGGCTGACGCCGGGTTGAAGGCGGAGAAGACCCGTCTGCCGTCGGTGCCGCCGTGCAGCGGATCCACCGCCCGCTCCGGGTGCGGCATCAGCCCGAGCACCCGCCGGTTGGCCGAGAGGACGCCGGCGATGCCGCGGGCCGACCCGTTCGGATTCTCCGCGTAGCGGAAGGCCACCCGGTCCTCGCCCTCGAGCCGGTCGAGCGTCGCCTCGTCGGCGAAATAGTTGCCGTCGTGGTGGGCGATCGGCAGGCGGATCACCTCGCCGGCGCGATAGCCGGCGGTGAAGGCGCTCTCCACCGTCGCGACCACGAGGGGTGTCGTGCCGCAGACGAAGCGGAGCCCGGCGTTGCGCATCAGCGCGCCGGGCAGCAGCCCCGCCTCGATCAGCACCTGGAAGCCGTTGCAGACGCCGATGACGTGCCCGCCGCCCTCGGCGAAGTCGACCACCGCACGCATGACCGGCGAGCGGGCGGCGATGGCGCCGCAGCGCAGGTAGTCGCCGAAGGAGAAGCCGCCGGGGATCGCCACGAGATCGAGCCCCGCGGGCAGGGCGGTCTCCTTGTGCCAGACCTTCGTCACCTCTACCCCGGCCTCGCCCAGCGCCACCGCGATGTCGCGGTCGCAGTTCGATCCGGGAAAGACGACGACGCCGGCCCTCAGGCTCATGCGATCTCCACCGCGTAGTTCTCGATCACCGTGTTGGCGAGGAGCTTCTGGCACATCGCCTCCACCTCGGCCTCCGCCGCCGCGGCGTCGGTGGCGGCGAGATCGACCTCGATCACCTTGCCGACCCTGACCTCGCCCACGCCCTCGAAGCCGAGGGCGCCGAGCGCATGGCGCACCGCCTCGCCCTGCGGGTCGAGCACGCCCGGTTTCAGCGTCACCTCGACGCGCGCCTTCATCAGTTCACCAGCTTCGGGCCGACATGCGTCCGCCCGTTCGTCCGCGGCATCACCCCGAGCCGTCGCGCCACCTCGGTATAGGCCTCCGACAGGCTGCCGAGATCCTGGCGGAAGACGTCCTTGTCGAGCTTGCGCCCCGTCTCGATGTCCCAGAGCCGGCACGAGTCGGGCGAGATCTCGTCCGCCACGATCAGCCGCTGGAAGTCGCCGTCGTAGACCCGCCCGATCTCGATCTTGAAGTCGATCAGCCGGATCCCGACCCCGAGGAACATCCCCGACAGGAAGTCGTTGACGCGCAGCGCCAGCGCGATCATGTCGTCGATGTCCTGCTGGGTGGCCCAGTTGAAGGCGACGATATGCTCCTCGCTGACGATCGGGTCGCCGAGCGCATCGTCCTTGTAATAGAACTCGATGATCGGCCGCGGCAGCTGCTGCCCCTCCGGGATCCCGAGCCGCTTCGACAGCGACCCGGCGGCATAGTTCCGCACCACCACCTCGAGCGGGATCATCTCCACCATGCGGATCAGCTGCTCGCGCATGTTGATCCGGCGGATGAAGTGCGTCGGCACCCCGACCGCGTTCAGCCCGGTCATGAAATGCTCCGAGAGCCGGTTGTTCAGGACGCCCTTGCCCTCGATCACCGCCTTCTTCTGCGCGTTGAACGCCGTCGCCTCGTCCTTGAAGTACTGGATCAGCGTGTCGGGCTCGGGCCCCTCGTAGAGAATCTTCGCCTTGCCCTCGTAAACCAGCCTGCGTCGGGCCATGCCTGTTCTCCGGAATGCGCAAGGGAGGCTCGGGCGGTATGCCCGTCCTTCCCCGGTTATGCGCTCTCTATACTCCCGGCCGGAAAGGAGCAAGCTTCTCGGCCGAATGCC
>NZ_CALLYO010000553.1 GCF_937858865.1 uncultured Amaricoccus sp.
CGAGCTCGACTACCATCGCGGCGATGATGCCATCCTCAAAGCGGTCCGCCACACTGCTTCAGCAGCCTGCTAGAGGTCGGCCGGGCGCACCCATCGGCCTTCGCCGGCGGAGCGGACGAAGCCGTGTACCACCTGCTCGATCTTCAGGCCCTCGGCGAAGTCGATGGCGCGGGTCGGGCGGCCGGTCGTCGCCTTCAGGAGCTCGGCGAGCTCGATGACCTTGACCTCGTTGAAGCCGAGGCCGTGGCCGGGCGCCGGGCAGAAGCGGGCATAGTCGGCATGCGCCGGACCGGAGAGGATGCGGCGGAAGCCGCGCGTCCCGACCGGCCCCTCGGCGAGATAGAGGTTGAGCTCGTTCATCCGCTCGTTGTCGAGCCAGAGCGCCCCGTGCGAGCCGTAGACCTCGACGCGGAGCCCGTTCTTCCGCCCGTGCGCGACCCGGCTCGAAGCGAGCGTCCCGCGCGCGCCGCTCGCGAAGCGGACGAGGGCGTGGGCGACGTCGTCGTTCTCGACCGCCGCCGTGCCGCCGCCCGGCAGCGGCCGCTCGACATGCACCGTGTCGACGACCGCGGTCAGCGCCTCGATCTCGCCCATGAGCATGCGGGCGAGCGAGACGAGATGCACGGTCAGATCGCCGAGCGTGCCGAGGCCGGCGTCCTGCGCGCGCAGCCGCCAGGACCAGGGCAGCGCCGGGTCGGCCATATAGTCCTCGTCCACGCTGCCGCGGAAGTCGAAGGGCGTGCCGATCGCCCCCGCCTCGATCAGCCGCCGCGCCTCGACGAGCGCCGGGTTCTGCAGGTAGGCGTAGCCGAGCGCTGCCACCCGGCCGCTGCGGGCGGCGGCTTCGGCCATGGCGCGGGCGTCCTCGAGGTCGAGCGCCATCGGCTTCTCGCACCAGACGTGCTTGCCGGCCTCGAGCGCCGCCACCGCCATCTCGCGGTGGAGCCCGTTCGGCGAGGTGATCGAGACGAGTTCGACCGTCGGGTCGGCGACGATCTCGCGCCAGTCCGTCGTCGCGCGCGCGAAGCCGAAGTCGCGGGCGCAGGCGGCGGCATGGCCGGCGTCGACGTCGCAGAGCACTACCCGCGCGATCTCCGGGACGTCGCCGAAGACGGCGCGCACGGCGCCATAGGCCATCGCGTGGCACTTGCCCATGAAGCCCGTGCCGATCAGCCCGACGCCGATGCGCTCCATCCCCGCTCCGTCCCCTGCGTGAAGGCGCGTGGCTCTTCGCGGAGCCCGCGCATGCCGATGATCCCGAGATCCTGCCGTCGCAGAAAGGCCGCGACCTGTAAAGCGCCTGCTCGCCTGTCCGGATGTGGTGGAGGCCGGCCTCGTCGCGTTGGCAGGTGAGGGCGGATTGACTCCCTTCCGAGCGCACCGATATAGAGACGCTGCGTCGCCTTAGGGGTGTAGCTCAGTCGGTAGAGCATCGGTCTCCAAAACCGAGGGTCGTAGGTTCGAGTCCTATCGCCCCTGCCAGCACGCAATCCAATTCCCTGCCGAGGGTCTGCCGCATCCGTACGGGCCCGCACAGTGCGGGCTTTCCTTAATGAGCTGAAAAGACACGATAAAGAGGTGGGCGCTAACCACTTCTCAACGAAGGTTAACCCCCAGGAGGCCAGCGGGCGGTGGCCCGGCGCGAGATGCGGAGCGTGCTCGCGATTCCGGCGAAGAGCGCGAAGGCGGTGGCGAGGCCGAGGCTGACGGGCTCGGCCGATCCCGGCAGGAAATGGAAGACGAGCGCGACGATGGTGGCCCCCGAGGTCATGCCGAGGAGGCGGGCGGTCGCCAGCATGCCGCCGGCCGCGCCCGAGCGGGTGCGCGGCGCGGCGGCGAGCATGGTGCGGTTGTTGGGCGCCTGGAAGAAGCCGAAGCCGAGGCCGCAGAGCGCCATCCGCCAGGCGATGTCGAGCGCGCCTGCGTCGGGCGGGAGGACGCCGAGCAGGGCGAGCCCGATGGCCAGCAGCAGCATCCCGAAGCCGCCGAGCAGGCCCGCCGACATCCGGTCGGAGAGCCGCCCGGCGAGCGGCGCGACGAGACCGAGGGCGACCGGCCAGGGGGTCATCAGCAGGCCCGTCTCCACCTGGTCGCGGCCGAGCACGCTCTGGAAATAGAAGGGCAGGGCGACGAAGGCGATGATGAAGGCGACGAAGGCGCAGACCGAGGCTCCGACCGACAGGGCGAAGACCGGGTTCCTGAGCAGGTCGATCGGAACGAGCGGCGCCGGCACCCCGCTGTTGCGCCGGACGAGCACCGCCCCGGCCGCGACCGCCGCGAGCAGCGCTGGTGGCGCGAGCCGGCCCGCGCCGTCGCGGGCGAGCGCGTCCGCGCCGATGAAGAAGAGGCCGAACATGACCGGGCCGAGCAGGACGCTCAGCCGGTCGAGCGGCCGGCTCGAGGTCTCCGAGCGCGGCAGGTAGCGCAGCGCCAGCCAGGTGTTGAGCAGGCCGAAGGGCACGTTGATCGCGAAGAGCCACGGCCAGGGGCCGATGGCGAGGACGGCCGAGGCGAGCGAGGGGGCGACGGCGGCGGCGATCGAGACGACGAGACCGTTGAGGCCGACGCCGCGCCCGAGCATCGCGTCCGGGTAGGTGTGACGCACCAGCGCGCCGTTCATGCTCATCACCGCCGAGCCGCCGAGCCCCTGCAGCACCCGCGCGGCGACGAGGAGCGGCAGGCTGCCGGCGAGCGCGCAGGCGAGCGAGCCGAGGGTGAAGACGACGATGCCGACCTGGTAGACGCGGCGGTAGCCGACCCGCTCGCCGAGCGCCGCGATCGGCAGCAGCGTCGCGAGGATCACGAGCTGGTAGGCGTTGACGATCCAGACCGCCGCCGAGGGCGAGACGCCGAGCTCGCGCGCGATGGAGGGCAGCGCGACGTTCACCACCGTGCCGTCGAGCACCGCCATGGTGATGCCGATAGAGATCGCGAGAATGGCGAAGTAGCGGCGCGGGACGGGCAGGCCGTCGGGGTGGATCTCGTCGGTCATGGCATCCTTCTCGCGCCGGCGACGATGCGGCGCGCCGGCACGACGTCAAGGGCTCTGGGCGCATTTTCGCGCCTTGCCGGCGCGGTGGTTGACTCCCGCAGCGGAGTTACGTTGATATCAACTCAATTGTACCGGGCATCGGAGGAGAGGAGACGCCGATGAAGATCGTGACGAGCCTGAGCTTCCAGGGGCAGTGCCGCGAGGCCTTCGAGTTCTATGCCGAGGTCCTCGGCGGCCGGATTACCGCGGCCATGCCCTATGGCGACGCGCCGCCCGACATGCCCGTCGACCGCGAGAAGTACAAGGACTGGCTGATGCACTGCTGGCTGGAGGTGGGCGACCAGGCGCTGATGGGCGCCGACATGGACGTCGGATGGGCACCGAACGTCGACAAGCCCAAGAACGGCTTCGACGTCACGCTCCACACCGGGGATCAGGCCGAGGCGCAGCGCTGGTTCGACCGGCTGGCCGAGGGCGGAAAGGTGGCGATGCCGTTCGGCGAGACCTTCTGGTCGCCCGGCTTCGGCGCGCTCGTCGACCGGTTCGGCGTGCCCTGGATGATCAACGTCATCCCCTCGCCCGACTGGAAGCCGGCCGCGGGCTGAACCCGAGGGCGAACCCGGGGCCGCGGGGCTTGCAAAGGCCGGGCGGCTGGCTTAGGTGCAGCCGTCCGACGGAGAGAGTGACGATGGCCCGCACCAACCCCCTGCAGTTCATCCAGCAGGTCCGCGCCGAGGTCGCCAAGGTGATCTGGCCGACGCGGCGGGAGACGGGGCTCACCACGGTCATGGTGATGATCATGGCGGCGCTCTTCGCCTTCTTCTTCTTCACCGTCGACCTGCTCATTCGCTTCGGGCTCGAGACGATCCTCCGAATGAGCTCTTGAAGCCGCGCGCCCGCGGCGTTAAGGGGGCGCTTCCCGACCGGCCGGCTGGCGCGCTGCGATTCGTCGCGCGCCGCTTTGCCTTGCCGGGGCGGAACAGCAGAGGGCGGGCGGCGAGCGCACCGCCCCCGAGTTGAGGTTACGGACTGACATGGCGATGCGCTGGTATTCGGTGAGCGTGCTCTCGAACTTCGAGAAGAAGGTCGCCGAGGCGATCAGGGACGCCGCCGCGCAGCAGGGGCTCACCGAGGAGATCGCCGAGGTCATGGTGCCGACCGAGGAGGTCATCGAGATCCGCCGCGGCAAGAAGGTGCAGACCGAGAAGCGCTTCATGCCCGGCTACGTGCTGGTGAAGATGGAGCTCTCCGACCGCACCTATCACCTGATCAACTCGATCAACCGGGTGACCGGCTTCCTCGGGCCGCAGGGCAAGCCCTCGCCGATGAAGGACGACGAGGTCGCGCACATCCTCAACCGCGTGGTCGAGGGGCAGGAGCGGCCGCGCTCGATCATCACCTTCCAGACCGGCGAGCAGGTCAACGTCACCGACGGGCCGTTCGAGGGTTTCTCGGGGATGGTCGAGGAGGTCGATCAGTCGAACAACCGGCTCAAGGTGTCGGTGTCGATCTTCGGCCGGGCGACCCCGGTCGAGCTGGAATTCGCCCAGGTCGCCAAGGCGTCCTGACGCGGGTCTGAATGGTCCGATGTCCAAGGACATCGGACCAGTGTGAGTGGGCCGATATCCCAAGGATATCGGACCAGTGTGAGTGGGCCGATATCCAAGGATATCGGACCGTGGTGGGAGGCGAGGGCGGCGCGCCGTCCGGACCGCACCACCCCATGTAGCGCCCGAGGGTCGCGACCCGAGGGCATGGAGAGAAGGAGGCCATCATGGCCAAGAAGGTAGCGGGGCAGCTGAAGCTGCAGGTCCCCGCCGGAAAGGCGAACCCCTCGCCGCCCGTCGGGCCGGCGCTGGGTCAGCGCGGCATCAACATCATGGAGTTCTGCAAGGCGTTCAACGCCCGGACCCAGGAGATGGAGGTCGGCCAGCCGACGCCCGTCATCATCACCTACTTCACCGACAAGTCCTTCACCATGGAGATCAAGACGCCGCCGGCGTCCTACCTCCTGAAGAAGGCGGCGAAGCTCACCTCGGCCTCGAAGACCCCCGGCAAGACGGTGGCGGGCTCGGTGACGCTCGCCCAGGTGCGCGAGATCGCCGAGGCGAAGATGAAGGACCTGAACGCGGGCGACGTCGAGGCCGCGATGCAGATCATCGCCGGCTCCGCCCGCTCGATGGGCATCGAGGTGAAGGGGTAAGCCGATGGCCAAGGTAGCAAAGCGCACCGCCGCGGCGCGGAAGGCCTTCGAGGGCAAGGCGGATCTCACGGTCGCCGACGCCGTCGCGCTGGTCAAGGCGAACGCCACGGCGAAGTTCGATGAGACGCTCGAGATCGCGATGAACCTGGGCGTCGACCCGCGTCACGCCGACCAGATGGTGCGCGGCGTCGTCAACCTGCCGAACGGCACCGGCAAGACGGTGCGGGTCGCGGTCTTCGCCCGCGGCGCCAAGGCCGACGAGGCGCAGGCGGCGGGGGCGGACATCGTCGGCGCCGAGGACCTGATGGAGACGATCCAGGGCGGCAAGATCGAGTTTGACCGCTGCATCGCCACGCCGGACATGATGCCGATCGTCGGGCGGCTGGGAAAGATCCTCGGGCCGAGGAACCTGATGCCGAACCCCAAGGTCGGCACGGTGACGATGGACGTGGCCCAGGCGGTGAAGAACGCCAAGGGCGGCGAGGTGCAGTTCAAGGTCGAGAAGGCGGGCGTCATCCACGGCGGCGTCGGCAAGGCCTCCTTCGAACCCTCCGCGCTGGTCGAGAACGTGAAGGCCTTCGTGCAGGCGGTGAACCGGGCCAAACCGTCGGGTGCCAAGGGCACCTACCTGAAGAAGATTTCGCTCAGCTCCACCATGGGGCCGGGCGTGACCGTCGACATCGCCAGCGCGGTGGCCGACTGACGAGCTCCCCGGCGGCGACGCCGGGGTGACTGTCCGAGACGGTGGGCTGCCGCGAGGCGCTAAGTCCTGCCCGAGATGGGGAACGATCAGGATCAATCGGGGCGGCGCCCCGGGCGGTTTTGGCGGGACCTTCGGACCCGAGACGCCGGCGAGCCCGAGACGGGGCGACCGGCGAAAGAGAGCCGGCCGGAGGGGGCGACCCCCGAGGCCAAACTTGGAGCAACAACTGTGGATAGAGCCCAGAAGGAAGGCGTGGTCGAGGAACTCGGCCGGATCTTCGCGGACTCTGGCGTCGTCGTGGTCGCGCACTACGAGGGCCTCTCGGTTGCCGAGATGACGGACTTCCGCCTGCGCCTGAAGCAGGCCGGGGGCGGGGTCCGCGTCGCCAAGAACCGGCTCGCCAAGATCGCCCTGAAGGGGACCCCCGGTGAGAAGATGGGGGATCTGCTGACGGGCATGACGGTGCTCGCCTATTCCGAGGACCCGGTCGCCGCCGCGAAAGCGGTGGAGGACTTCACCAAGGTCAACAAGAAGCTTGTTGTCCTCGGCGGGGCCATGGGGGGCACCGCTCTCGACCAGGCCGGCGTCACCGCCGTGGCCGCCATGCCGTCGCGCGAGGAGCTCATCGCTTCCATCGTCGCGACCATTGGCGCCCCGGCGGCGCAGCTGGCAGGGGCGATTGGCGCGCCCGCCGCGAATATCGCGTCGATCCTCACCACTCTCGAGGAGCGCGAGGCGGCTTGAACGGCAACCCTGACAAGCCCGCGTGGGGCAAGACCTTGCCGCACCGGACCAGACACCCTATCTGATTGGAACCTGACATGGCTGACCTGAAGAAACTGGCGGAAGAGATCGTGGGCCTGACGCTCCTCGAGGCCGCCGAGCTGAAGAAGATCCTCAAGGACGAGTACGGCATCGAGCCCGCCGCGGGCGCGGTGGCCGTTGCTGCGGGCCCGGCTGCCGCCGCCGCCCCGGCCGAGGCCGCCGAGGAGCAGACCGAGTTCGACGTCATCCTGAAGTCGGCCGGCGCGCAGAAGATCAACGTCATCAAGGAGGTCCGCGCGATCACCGGCCTCGGCCTGAAGGAGGCCAAGGACCTGGTCGAGGCCGGCGGCAAGGCCGTCAAGGAGGGCGTCTCCAAGACCGAGGCCGAGGACATCAAGAAGAAGCTCACCGACGCCGGCGCGGAAGTCGAGCTGAAGTGAGCTTGCACGCAACTTGAGGTTGCGTTAACCGACACGGCTGGATCCGCGGAGCGAATCGCGGGTCCGGCCAAATGCGTTTGAAGGCGTGCGTCTCTCTCGGCATCCGGATCGGCGGATGTCGCGAAAGACGCAGGTTCGGTCCGGAGTGCGCGATGTGGGAAGTCGCGCCAGCATTGGGCCCGAAGCGTCGGCACGGCCGAGGCACCCGTTTCCCCGCCGGGTGGCTCGCATGCGAGGTAGAGGTATTCAGAGCATGGCTCAGCGGCATTCAGGTCACAAGCGCATTCGCAGGTTCTACGGCAAGATCCGTGAGGTCGCGGAGATGCCGAACCTCATCGAGGTGCAGAAGTCGAGCTATGACCTGTTCCTGAACTCGGGCGACCAGGAGCGCCCCCTCGACGGCGAGGGGCTGCAGGGGACCTTCCAGTCGGTCTTCCCGATCAAGGACTTCAACGAGACCGCCGTTCTCGAGTTCGTGAAGTACGAGCTCGAGCCGCCCAAGTACGACGTCGACGAGTGCATGCAGCGCGACATGACCTATGCCGCGCCGCTGAAGGTCACCCTGCGCCTCATCGTCTTCGAGGTCGATGAGGAGACCGGCGCCCGCTCGGTGAAGGACATCAAGGAGCAGGACGTCTACATGGGCGACATGCCGCTCATGACCCCGAACGGCACCTTCATCGTGAACGGTACCGAGCGCGTTATCGTCTCCCAGATGCACCGCTCCCCCGGCGTCTTCTTCGACCACGACAAGGGCAAGACCCACTCCTCGGGCAAGCTGCTCTTCACCAGCCGCGTCATCCCCTACCGCGGCTCCTGGCTCGATTTCGAGTTCGACGCCAAGGACATCGTCTTCGCGCGCATCGACCGCCGCCGGAAGCTGCCGGTGACGACGCTGCTCTATGCCCTCGGCATGGACCAGGACGCCATCATGGCGGCCTATTACGACACCGTGACCTACCGGCGCGAGAACAAGGGCTGGGCCACCCGCTTCTTCCCCGAGCGGCTGCGCGGCACCAAGCCGACGCACGACCTGATCGACGCCGCCTCCGGCGAGGTGATCGCCGAGGCCGGCAAGAAGATCACCCCGCGCATGGTCAAGGAGTGGCAGGACAAGGGCGACATCAGCGAGGTGCTGGTACCCTTCGACGCCATCGTCGGCCGCTACGCCGCGCGCGACATCATCAACGAGGAGACCGGCCTCATCTGGGTCGAGGCCGGCGACGAGCTGACCTGGGAGATCGACGCCAAGACCGGCGACGTCACCGGCGGCTCGCTGAAGGTGCTGCTCGACAACGGCGTCACCGAGATCCCGACCCTCGACGTCGACAACATCACCGTCGGCGCCTACATCCGCAACACGATGGCGGTCGACAAGAACATGAACCGCGACCAGGCGCTCATGGACATCTACCGCGTCATGCGCCCGGGCGAGCCGCCGACGGTCGAGGCCGCCGATGTCATGTTCCGGTCGCTCTTCTTCGATCCCGAGCGCTACGACCTCTCGGCGGTCGGCCGGGTGAAGATGAACATGCGCCTCGACCTCGACGCCGAGGACACCGTCCGCACGCTTCGCAACGAGGACATCACCGCCTGCGTCAAGGCGCTCGTGGACCTGCGCGACGGCAAGGGCGAGATCGACGACATCGACCATCTCGGCAACCGCCGGGTGCGCTCGGTCGGCGAGCTGATGGAGAACCAGTACCGCGTCGGCCTCCTCCGCATGGAGCGGGCGATCCGCGAGCGGATGTCCTCGGTCGAGATCGACACGGTCATGCCGCAGGATCTGATCAACGCCAAGCCGGCGGCGGCGGCGGTGCGGGAGTTCTTCGGCTCCTCGCAGCTCAGCCAGTTCATGGACCAGACCAACCCGCTCTCCGAGGTCACCCACAAGCGCCGTCTCTCGGCGCTCGGCCCGGGCGGCCTGACCCGCGAGCGGGCGGGCTTCGAGGTGCGCGACGTGCACCCGACCCACTACGGCCGGATGTGCCCGATCGAGACGCCGGAAGGCCCGAACATCGGCCTGATCAACTCGCTCGCCAGCTTCGCGCGCGTCAACAAGTACGGCTTCATCGAGACCCCCTACCGCCACGTCCGCGACGGCCAGGTGACCGACGAGGTCACCTACATGTCGGCGACCGAGGAGATGCGCCACACGATCGCCCAGGCGAACGCCAACCTCGACGCGGACGGCCGCTTCGTGAACGAGCTCGTCTCCACCCGCAAGGGCGGCGACTTCATGCTGAACCCGCCGCAGAACGTCGACCTGATCGACGTCTCGCCGAAGCAGCTCGTCTCGGTCGCGGCCTCGCTGATCCCGTTCCTCGAGAACAACGACGCGAACCGCGCGCTGATGGGCTCGAACATGCAGCGCCAGGCGGTGCCGCTGCTGCGCGCCGAGGCGCCCTTCGTCGGCACCGGCATCGAGGAGATCGTGGCGCGCGACTCGGGCGCGGCGATCACCGCGCGCCGCGCCGGCGTCATCGACCAGGTTGACGCCATGCGCATCGTCGTGCGCGCCACCGAGGACGTGGCGCCGGGCGATCCGGGCGTCGACATCTACCGGCTGCGCAAGTTCCAGCGCTCGAACCAGAACACCTGCATCAACCAGCGCCCGCTGGTGAAGGTGGGCGACGCCGTCCGCAAGGGCGAGTTCATCGCCGACGGGCCGTCGACCGACCTCGGCGAGTTGGCACTCGGCAAGAACGTGCTCGTCGCCTTCATGCCCTGGAACGGCTACAACTACGAGGACTCGATCCTCATCTCCGAGCGGATCGCCAAGGACGACGTCTTCACCTCGATCCACATCGAGGAGTTCGAGGTCGCCGCCCGCGACACCAAGCTCGGGCCGGAGGAGATCACCCGCGACATCCCCAACGTCGGCGAGGAGGCGCTCAGGAACCTCGACGAAGCCGGCATCGTCTACATCGGCGCCGAGGTCGGCCCGGGCGACATCCTGGTCGGCAAGATCACGCCCAAGGGCGAGAGCCCGATGACGCCGGAGGAGAAGCTGCTGCGCGCCATCTTCGGCGAGAAGGCCTCCGACGTCCGCGACACCTCGCTCCGGCTGCCGCCGGGCGACTACGGCACGGTGGTGGAGGTCA
>NZ_CALLYO010000554.1 GCF_937858865.1 uncultured Amaricoccus sp.
GGAGCCAGAGACTATCCGCCAGGCCGACCGGCTGCACCGAAAGTGAGTCAGAGCCGAATCGGGACCCCTGATTGGAGTGGGCCCCCTCGGGGCGGACAGATGTCACGCTGCAGTTTTGACCGGTGGCCGGGCGTTCTCCTCTTCGAACTGTGCAGGGCTGCGGTATCCGAGCGCCGAGTGCAGGCGCAGGCGCCGGTCATTGCATTTCTCGATGAAGCGCGGGAGCTGCTCCGCAACGTCGTCGAAGGTCTCGAAGTCCATCGGGTAGACCCCCTCGACCTTGAGGGTCTTCATCAGGCTCTCGGCCATCGCGTTGTCGTAGGGATTGCCGCGACGGCCCATCGAGCCGACGAGGCCGGCGGCTGCGAGCCGGTCGCGGTATGCGAGCGCCGCGTACTGAGACCCGCGATCCGAATGGCGGATGCAGCCCGGCGGCGGATGCCGCGCGCCGATCGCGGCCTCGAGGGCAGCCAGCGTCAGCCGTGCGTCGATCCTGCGGCCGATGGCATAGCCGACGATGCGGCGTGACCAGGCGTCCATGATCAGCGCGGCGTAGACGAAACCCGCAGCAACCGCGACATAGGTGAGATCGGCCACCCAGAGCTGGTTCGGCCGCAGGCGGGGGCGAGTTCGCGCGTCCGATCCGGGAAGATCGGCTGGTCATGGTCGCTGTCGGTGGTGGCGACAAAAGCGTCGGCGCAGCACGGGATGCAGGCCGTGCTCGCGCATCAGCCGCTTGACCTTCTTGTGGTTCACCACCCACCCGACCTGCCGCAGCGCCGCCTGCACCCTCCGCCAGCCATAGGCCTCGAACTCATCCTTGATGGCGTGCATCGCCTCGAGCAGGGTCGTATCGTCGGCGGCAGCGGCAGAATCTGCATGGAAGCTCGACCGCGCGATCCCCATCAGGCGGCATCCTTTGGAGATGGAGAGGCCGTCGGGCCGGCGATCACGCACATACGCTCGCTTCTCGGCAGGCGTCCTTGCCGCAGAGCCCCCTTTAGGAACTCGAGCTCCAGCGCCTGCCGGCCGACCAGCCGCTCGAGCGCAGCGATCCGCGCCTCGTACTCCTGGATCAGGTCGGCCGCCTGCGCGTCCTCGTCGAACTCGCCCGCCTCGTACTTCCCGACCCAGACCCGGATCAGGTTGCGCGAGATGTCGTGGCGCTTCGCCAAGCCGTGCAGCGTCTCGCCTGCCAGGAATTCCCGGGCGATCTGACGCTTGAATTCGATGCTGTGAGATCGGTGCTTCACCATGGCTTCCATCCTTCGAAAGCCCGGCCACCGGTCAATTCACTTCAGCCGATCTGTCCGCCCCGAGGGGCCCACTCCACAAGTACGGCGGCTTCTGACCCTCCCTCTGCGCATAGGGCTTGACGAAGAGAGTCAAGCCAACGTCTCAAGTTCAGCCTCGGGTACCGTCAGCCGCGAGGCGATCAGGAACCCGGTAACGCCGCCGGAAAACTTGCCGAGCAGGAGGGGTAGAATGATCGTGGGCTGGAAGTTTGCGGAGAATGCGAGGTGGTCGCCGAACATAAAGGCAGCGCAGACTGCATAGGCGATGCATAATACCTTGTCCCGCGGCGGCATGTCCTTCACGAGGCGGAACATCGCAAGCACATTCGCCGAGGCGGCGAGAAGACCTGTGGTGCCCGCCGCAGACATGCCGAGCCGTCCGCCCAGCCTCTCCATCGGCTTCTCGAGGAAGTGCTGCAGCAGGTAGACCATGGGAAACGCGCCAGAGAGCATGATCCCGATGTAGCCAGCGATCTCTAACGCCCGGAACTTGTCCCCTTCGTCCGCGATGATGGGAGCGAAGCCCCACCCGCCAAAGGCCCAAGTGAAGAAGCCGGTAAAATACTCAACGATGGAGAAGACGAGGATGAGGGTGATGGCCGCGTAGAGCACCCGGCCGAAAGCTAGGAACAGGCGGATCATCAGCGTGGGGAATATCTTGAGGAAGGTCGCGAGGACCAAGCAGAAGACGATGAGAGGCCCGATGTTGCGGGCCACCCCCGCCATCGTCAGCGCAAGCAAATGCGTCGCCTCGCCCGTCGTAGTGATCTCCGGACGGACGTTGACCTGCATGATGGTCAGCACGAGGCAGGAAACCAGGACGCCTACGGGCACCGCGAGAATGCCGCACATGATTCCCAGCGCCATATACTTGTGATCGGATTTTTCCAGCATCGCGAGGCCGACCGGAATGCTGAAGATGATCGTCGCGCCGGCCATGAAACCGGTGATCGAGGCCATGATCCATCCCTCGGTCGACAACGCGAGCTCCCTGGCGAGCTGATAGCCGCCCATGTCGACGGCGATCACCGAGGTTGCGGCCATGGCGGGATCCGCGCCCACCGTCAGGAAGACGGGTCCGATCGCCATGTCCACGAATCGGGAGAGGTAAGGAACGGCTGCCATGATACCGGCCACGGGAATGATGATATACCCGATGGCGTGAAGTCCTGCCATGAACTCGCGCCCGAGCGAGCTATCGCTGTCGAGGATCGACGCGATGGCACCAATCACCGCGCAGGCCATGATGATGTAGATGGCGAATGTGCCGATATGTGCCACCGGAAAATTCCCCTGTGCAAAGAGACCGCCACGGGCGAGGATGCCCTCGATCACTCGGACGGGCGTGCCACAAGGCCGCCGTCGTCGAGCGCTGACCGGGACGCGGCACGCCACTTCCGGCGGTCGTGTCCCTCCTGCAACCGTGCGCGCCGGCCCAAAAAGTGTTTCGGTGGAGTAGATTGTTTGGACGGTCCGGGGGTG
>NZ_CALLYO010000555.1 GCF_937858865.1 uncultured Amaricoccus sp.
GCTCGCGGCGGCGGGCGACTGGCCGGCGCGCTATGCCGCCTGGGAGCTCGCGCTTCTCGCCGAGATCGGCTTCGGGCTCGACCTCGACCGCTGCGCGGTGACCGGCGAGACGGCCGACCTCGCCTGGGTTTCGCCGCGGTCGGGCCGCGCCGTCGGCCGGGCGGCGGGGGCGCCCTGGGCGGAGCGGCTCCTGCCGCTGCCGGGCTTCCTTCGCGATGGCTGGCAGGTGCCGCCCGCGCCGGCGGAGGTCGTCGCGGCGCTCGAGCTGACCGGCTTCTTCCTGGAGGTGTGGATCGCGCCCGGCCTCCGGCGCGAGACGCTGCCGGAGGCCCGCGCGCGGGCGGTCGCGGCGATCAGGCGATCAGCGGCAGGCCCGCGAGGGCCGTCGTGAACGCCCAGGCGACCAGCGCGACGTAGCCGGTGGCGGCGAGCCAGACGGCGGGCTTGGCGAGCCGCCCGGGGAGCGCCAGGACGGCGGCGAGGCCGGCGAGCGGCAGGAAGTGCATCGCGTGCGTCGCGAGGAAGTGGGCGGTGCGCAGGTCGCCGACCTCGCGCGACCAGCCGAAGACCGGCAGGGCGGCGCCGGTGACCGGCGTGCCGACGAAGTGGCCGGGCATCTGCGAGAGCGTGCCGGCGGTCGGCAGGGTGAGCGCGAAGGTCAGGACGAGGCCGAGGCCCACCGCCAGGCGCAGCGCCGGTGGCAGGGGGCTCGCGCGGTCGCGCCAGATCGCGACGCCCATGACGAGCGTGGCGCTGGTGAAGAAGACCGCAAGGCCGCCCATCAGCCGGTAGAGGTTGGCCGCGAGCGGCGTCTCCTGGTTGAAGTGCGAGGCGGTGCCGGCCATCGCGGCGCCGGCGATCCAGGTCATCTCGGCGACGGTCGCGGCCACCACCAGGCTGGCGAAGACCCGCCAGGCGCGGCGCTCGGTCATGCCGGCGGGCAGCCAGCGGGCGAAGAAGGCGAGCGTCAGGAAGAAGATCGTGAGGGCGATCTGGAACTTGATCGGCTTCAGCCAGATGTTGTCGCCTTGGAAGAGCCGCGGATCGATGGCCGCCGCGGCCAGGGTGACGGCGAGCGAGAGGGCGAAGCCGAGGCCGGCGGCGGCGAAGCGGGGTTCGGCATCGAACGGCGTGGCGGCGGGGCGGATGGCGAGAGCGGCGGTCATCGGGTGGCCTCCATCGGACGGGTGGCGCGGCGGGCGAGGCGAAGGCCGAGGAAGGCCAGGAAGCCGGCCGGGCCGAACAGGAAGGTGAGAACGAGGCAGGGGACGAGCAGGAGATACGGGAAGCCCTCGCGCCGGGCGGTGCGGACCTCCCAGGCGCCGACGAGGAGGTCGAAGGCGAGATAGTGCAGCCAGCCGGCGAGCGCGATCCGGGGGTCGGTGAAGAGCGCCTGCACCGCCGCGAGGCTGTCGAAGCCGCCGGGCGCGTCCCACCAGAAGGCGAGGATCAGTGCGGCATAGGCGACCGAGAGGAGCGCCGGGACGACGAGCCCGGCGACCCGGTCGGCCAGCGCCGGCGCGAGCGGCGCGGCGAGCAGCGCGGCCCAGCCGAAGAGGGCGAGCGGGCTCGAGAACTGGAAGAGGATGTCAGGGGACATGGGCGAACTCCATCTGGACACTGACAAGATCGAATGGTAGCCGGAGTCTTGACGATGTCAAGATAAATGTGGACAGTGTCCAGATGACGGATGCGGCGGACGTGAAGGGCAAGGAGAGCTATCACCACGGCGACCTGCGGGCGGCGCTGCTCGTCGCGGGCGAGGCGGTGCTGGCCGAGACCGGGGTCGAGGGCTTCTCGCTGCGGCAGGTGGCCAAGCGGGTCGGGGTCAGCCACTCCGCCCCGGCGCATCACTTCGGCGATACCCAGGGGCTCCTGAGCGCGCTGGCCGCCGAGGGGTTCCGGCGCTTCCTCGCGGCGATGCTGGCGCGGCAGGCCGAGGCGCCGGACGACCCGCGCGAGCAGATGCTGGCGCAGGCGGTCGGCTACCTCGATTTCGCCGAAAGCGCGCCGGCGCTCTTCCGGCTGATGTTCGGATCGGACCGGATCTGGCCGTCGACGCCGGAGCTGGCCGAGGCGGGGCGGGCGGCCTATCGCAACCTGACCGACGGGGTCGCGCGGCTGCGCGGATTGGCGCCCGACGACCCCGCGGCGCTCCCCGATGTCGTGGCCTGCTGGAGCGTGGCGCACGGCTTCGCGCACCTCGTCATCGGCCGGCGGATGGAGCCGGTGCAGGGTCTCTCGCGCGACGAGCGCGAGGCGCTGCTGCGACAGGCAGTCGCGAAGGTGCTCGACTAGCCTCGGCCGTCCTCGAGCAGGCGGCGGGCGATGACCTGGGCCTGGATCTCGGCGGCGCCCTCGAAGATCGAGAGGATGCGGGCGTCGCAGAGGACGCGGCTGATCCGGTACTCGAGCGCGAAGCCATTGCCGCCGTGGATCTGCAGGGCGTTATCGGCGTTCGACCAGGCGATGCGGGCGGCGAGCAGCTTCGCCATCCCCGCCTCGAGGTCGCAGCGGCGGCCGCCATCCTTCTCGCGGGCGGCGAAATAGGTGAGCTGACGGGCGATCATGATCTCGACCGCCATCATCGCGAGCTTCCCGTAGACGCGGGGGAAGGCGACGAGCGGCTTGCCGAACTGGCGGCGGTCCTGGGCGTAGCGCAGGCCGAGCTCGAGCGCGCATTGCGCGACGCCGATGGCGCGGGCGGCGGTCTGGATGCGCGCCGACTCGAAGGTGCGCATCAGCTGCTTGAAGCCCTGGCCCTCGACCCCGCCGAGCAGGTTCGCCGCCGGCACGTGGAAGCCGTCGAAGCCGAGCTCGTACTCCTTCATGCCGCGATAGCCGAGGACCTCGATCTCGCCGCCGGTCATGCCGGGGGCAGGGAAGGGGGCGTCCTCCGTGCCGCGCGGCTTGGGGGCGATGAGCATCGAGAGGCCGGTGTGGTCGGTGGTGGCCGGATCGGTCCTGACCAGCATGGTCATCACGTCGGCGCGGGCGGCGTGGGTGATCCAGGTCTTGTTGCCGGTGACGACATAGTCCTCGCCCTCGCGGACGGCGCGGGTGCGCAGGGAGCCGAGGTCGGAGCCGGTGTTGGGCTCGGTGAAGACGGCGGTGGGCAGCACCTCGGCCGAGGCGATCTTCGGCAGCCACTCCGCCTTCTGGGCCTCCGTGCCGCCGCCGAGGATGAGCTCGGCCGCGATCTCGGAGCGGGTGCCGAGCGAGCCGACGCCGATGTAGCCGCGCGAGAGCTCCTCCGAGACGACGCACATCGCGGTCTTGGAGAGGCCGGCGCCGCCGTATTCCTCGGGGATGGTGAGGCCGAAGACGCCGAGCGCGCCCATCTCCTCGACGACCTCGAGCGGGATGAGCTCGTCCTTCAGGTGCCACTCGTGCGCATGGGGGACGACCCGCTCGTCGGCGAAGCGGCGGAACTGGTCGCGGATCATCTCGTCGTCGGCATCGAGCCCGGTGGCGCCGAAGCTCGCCGCTCCTTCGCCCGCGAGCATGAGCTCGACGAGCCGGGCGCGGGCGGCATCGCCGTTGCCATGGGCGAGCAGCGTCTCGACGGCGGGGGTGCGGAAGGCGGCGAGATCGGCCGCGCCGAGGCGAAGGTCGGCCGGCCGGACGATCTCGACCTGCGACATCGGGATGCCGCCGGCGAGCTGGGCGAGATACTCGCCGCAGCCGATCTGCAGGATGAGCCGCTCCATCTCGCCGAGCGCCCCCGCCGCCTCGAGCCGGCTCGCCCAGGCCGCGAGCTCGCGCAGCGACGCGGCATAGGTCGCCATCCAGGCGAGGCCGTGCGCCGCCGTCTGCTCGGCATCGAGCGCCGCCGCGGAAAGCCTGCCTCCGCTGACCACCTCGGCCGAGAGCCGCCGGCGCGCAGCGGCGACGAGCTCGCCCGCGGCCGCAGCGGCGGCGGTGGCGAGCCGCGGAAGGTCGGGCTGGAGCGGGCTCTCCGTGGCGCGGGCGCGGGCGGCTTCGATCATCGCGGGCCTCTCGGTCGCCGCGCCGTTGTGCGGCGCGGAATCAGTTGCTGCGTTTGCGTTGCAAGCTAGGCTCAAAGCGACCCGAGAGCAAGATTGCTGCCCGCGACGGGTGGGTGGCGGCAACTTTGTTAGCGTTGCCTTTCCGCCCGCTTCCTGCCAAGAGCCGCCGGCCGGGAGAGGAGACGATGGCGGGACTGGAAGGCTTCGTGGCGCTCTACGGCGTCGCCGGGCTGCTGTGGGCCGGCGCCTCGGTCGCGCTCGGCGGCTTCGCCAAGGGGGTCGTCGGCTTCGCGCTGCCGCTCATCGCGCTGGCGCTGGCCGGCTCCTTCCTGCCCTACGAGGTCGGGGTGGCGCTCCTCATCGTGCCGATGCTGGTCTCGAACCTCTTCCAGGCGCTGCGCCAGGGCATCGGGCCTGCGCTCGGGAGCCTGCAGCGGTTCTGGCGGCTGAACCTCATCCTCGTCGCGATGATCCTCGTCTCGGCGCAGCTGGTCGTGGCGCTGCCGGACCGGCTGCTCTTCGGCATCCTCGGCGGCGCGGTGACCTTCTTCGGCGCGAGCCAGCTCGCCGGCTGGCGACCGCGCTTCGACATGCGCCACCGCGCGCGGGTGGAGACGGGCGTGGCGCTGGTAGCGGGCTTCTTCGGCGGGCTCTCCGGCATCTGGGGGCCGCCGCTCGTCATGTACCTGGTCGCGGTCGACCTGCCGAAGACCGAGATGGTGCGGACGCAGAGCCTGTCCTTCCTGCTCGGCTCGGCGGTGCTTCTCCTCGCGCATCTGCATTCGGGGGTGCTCGATGCGATGACGCTGCCGGTCTCGGCCTGGATGACCGTGCCGGCGATGCTCGGGATGTTCGTCGGCTACCGGGTGCACGACCGGCTCGACCAGCGGCGCTTCCTGACGCTGACCCTCGCCGTCCTGGTCCTGAGCGGACTCAACCTGCTCCGCCGCGCCCTCTTTTGAGGCAAATTGCCGGCGGATTCCCGCGCCTTGCCGGGCGAGGCGTTCGTTTTCCGTTAACGGCGCCCGGGCAGGTTCGGAGACGGGTGAGTCTTCGGGGGATCGGGGCGGTGGCGCTGGATGCGACGGCGGAATTCGAGCGGCTGAACGCGCTCCGGCGCTATGCCATCCTCGACACCCCGGCCGACGGCGCCTTCGACCGCATCACGCAGCTCGCGGCCGAGATGCTCGAGGTGCCGGTCGCGGTGGTGAGCCTCGTCGACACGAGCCGCATCTGGTACAAGTCGGTGCACGGCCCCTTCCCGCTGCGGGAGATCGGGCGGCTGCCCGGGCTCTGCGCCGCGGCGATCGGCCACGACGGCGCCTATGTCGTCGAGAGCGCGCGCGGCGATCCGCGCACCCAGGAGCACCCGCTGGTCGCGGGCGCCTTCGGGCTCGAGTTCTATGCCGGGGTGCCGCTCAGGACCTACGACGGGCATGTGCTCGGCATGCTCTGCTGCATGGACACCCGCCCGCGCGGCGCGACGCCGCAGCAGCTCCGCTTCCTCGAGACGCTGGCGGCGATCGTGATGGACGAGATCGAGCTCCGCCGCTCGGCGCGCCAGATCTCGCGGCTCTCCGAGGCGCTGGCGGACGCCTGCACCGACCTCGAGCGGCGGGCGAGCTTCGATCCGCTGACCGGCGTCCTCGCGCGCACCGCGATGCTCGAGCGGAGCGAGGCGCTGGTCGCGCGCGCCCTGGCCGGCGGCAGGGGGGCGGCGCTTCTCATGCTCGACATCGATCGGTTCAAGGCGATCAACGACACCCACGGCCATGCCGCCGGCGACCGGGTGCTGCGCGAGGTGGCCGGCCGCATGGCGGCGAGCTGCCGGGCCGGGGACCTGCTCGGGCGGATCGGCGGCGAGGAGTTCCTCGCCGTCTTCGCAGAGGTGGCGGCGGCGGACGCAGGCGTGATCGCCGACCGTCTGCGCGAGGCGGTGGCGCGAACGCCGGTCGCGATCGAGAGCGGGGCCAGGCTGACCGTCACCGTGAGCGGCGGCCTGCTCGGGCTCGCGCCCGCCGACGCCGGCGTCAGCTTCTCGGCGGCGCTGTCGCGCGCCGACGCGGCGCTCTATGCCGCCAAGCTCGGCGGACGGAACCGGATCGTCGAGGCGGAATAGGACGGCGGGGACCGCGGCCCCCGCCACCGCGGGGTCAGGCGGCGCGGATGGCCGCGGCCCGGACGTCGTCCGAGACGTGGCTCTCGTACTGCGCGAAGTTCTTCGCGAACATGCCCGCGAGCTTCGCCGCCTGCGCGTCGTAGGCGGCCGGGTCGGCCCATGTGCCGCGTGGGTCGAGCAGCGCCGCATCGACCCCCGGCACCTCGGTCGGCACCTCGAAGCCGAAGACCGGATCGGTACGGAAGCTTGCACGGGCGAGCGAGCCGTCGAGCGCGCCGGCGAGCAGCGCCCGGGTCGCCGCGATCGGCATCCGCCGCCCGGTGCCGTAGGCCCCGCCGGTCCAGCCGGTGTTGACCAGCCAGCAGGTCGCCCCCGATTCGGCGATGCGGTCGCGCAGCATCGCGCCGTAGACCTCGGGCCGCCGCGGCATGAAGGGCGCGCCGAAGCAGGTCGAGAAGGTCGGCTGCGGCTCGGTCACGCCGCGCTCGGTGCCGGCGACCTTGGAGGTGAAGCCGGAGAGGAAATGGTACATCGCCTGCGCCGGCGTCAGCCGCGCGATCGGCGGCAGCACGCCGAAGGCGTCGCAGGTCAGCATCACCACGTTCCGCGGCACGCCCCCCCGCGCGACCGGCGAGGCGTTCGAGATCGCCTCGAGCGGATAGGCGCAGCGGGTGTTGGCGGTCAGGCTGTCGTCGTTGAAGTCGAGCGCCCGGGTATAGGGGTCCCAGACCATGTTCTCGACCACCGTCGCGAAGCGAGAGGTCGTGGCGTAGATCTCGGGCTCGGCCTGCGGCGAGAGGTTGATCGTCTTGGCGTAGCAGCCGCCCTCGAAGTTGAAGGTGCCGGCGTCCGACCAGCCGTGCTCGTCGTCGCCGATCAGGATGCGCGCCGGGTCGGCCGAGAGCGTCGTCTTGCCGGTGCCGGAGAGGCCGAAGAAGACGGCGGCGTCGTCCGCGTCGCCGCGGGCGTGGTTCGCCGAGCAGTGCATTGGCATCACCCCGCGCTCCGGCAGCAGGTAGTTGAGCAGCGTGAAGACCGACTTCTTGTTCTCGCCGGCATAGGCGGTGCCGCCGATCAGCACGAGCTTCTGCTCGAAGGAGATGGCGATCACCGTCTCCGAGCGGCAGCCGTGCCGCGCCGGGTCGGCATGGAAGGACGGGCAGTTGAGGATGGTGAAGTCCGGCTCGAAGCTCGCGAGCTCCTCCCGCGCCGGCCGCCGCAGCAGGTGGCGGATGAAGAGGCCGTGCCAGGCGAGCTCGGTGACGACGCGCACGTTCAGCCGGTAGTCGGGATCGGCGCCGGCATAGAGATCCTGCACGAAGAGCTCGCCGCCGCGGATATGCGCGCGCATGTCGGCGAGGAGCTGCGCGAAGGCGTCCGGCGCCATCGGGCTGTTGTTCTCCCACCACACATCGGATTCGACCGAGGGCTCGCGCACCACGAACTTGTCCCTGGGGCTGCGGCCGGTATGGCGGCCGGTGGAGACGAGAAGGGCGCCGCCCTGGCCGAGGTCGCCTTCGCCGCGGGTGAGCGCCGCCTGCAGCAGCGCGGGTTCGAGAAGGTTGTAGTGCGTGCGCGTCGCGCCGCCGAAGCCGGTCGCCTCGAGCGTCATCCGCGGATTGACCTCGTCCTTCAGCATGAAGGTCTTCATTCCGTGCATACCCTCCCCAACATAGTCGGTCGTGCGACCACCCGTCACCCCAGAAAACCGCGCGGACTCTACCGCAGTGCAGCATGTCGCGGCGGCTGATGTATAGCATGCGCCGCCGGCGGGTGAATCCCAGTCATAGGGTTAATCGCCGGTTTCGGCGGGCGATAATTCGCCGATGGTGTATCAATCTGTTGGGGTCGGCTTTCGATTGCTTTCGCTTTGCAGGGCAGCGAACAATGCCCTGGCCAGCGACGACGGGGAGCGCAGCGGCATGACGAATCTGCATGGCTCGGCGGTGGCCTTCGCCGGGCGCGGGGTGCTGATCCTGGGCGCCTCGGGCAGCGGCAAGTCGGCGCTCGCGCTGCGGCTGGTCCGGCAGGGAGCGGCGCTGGTGGCCGACGACCGGGTCGACCTCGAGCGGCGCGGCGCGGCCCTCGTCGCCAGCGCGCCGCCGGCCCTCGCCGGGCTGATCGAGGTGCGCGGGGTGGGCCTCCTGCGGCTGCCCGCCGTCCCGGAGGCGGTGGTGACGCTCGCGATCGACCTCGATCGGGCGCCCGTGGCACGAATGCCACATCCTGTGACAGTTGCGTGGCTCGGCCTCGAGGTGGAGTTGATTTCCGGGCGCGACCTCCCAAATCTTGACCCGGCTTTGACGGTTCTCGTGCAGAACGGCCGCGCCCCATGAGTTGTATCCCATGAGTTGTGGGAGTGCGGCACGAGGTACAATTGAGCGAGGCAGGACGCCCCGGGCAGGGGCAGCACATCGTCATCATGACTGGTCCGGCGGGCGCTGGCAGGACGACTGCGATCGGCGCGCTCGAGGACATCGGCTTCGAGGCGATCGACAACCTGCCGATCAGCTTCCTGCGGCGGCTGTTCGCCGGCGGAGCGGTGGAGCGTTCGATGGTGATCGGGATCGACCCGCGCAATCGCGACTTCTCGGTGGACCGGATGCTCTCCGCCCTCGGCGAGGTGGAGGCGGCGGCCGGGCGTCCGCCCGTTCTCGTCTATCTCGACTGCGACGCGGTGACCCTTCTCGAACGCTACAGCGAGACCCGCCGCCGCCACCCGCTCAGCCCGCGCGAGACGGCGGCGGTCGGGATCGAGCGCGAGCTCGCCCTTCTCGCGCCGTTGCGCGAACGGGCCGACGTCCTCATCGACACGCGGGGGATGACCCCGCACGAGCTCCGCGCCGAGATGGGGCGGCAGTTCGGCGAGGAGATGGCCGCGAACGGCGCGCTGGCGGTAACGTTGCAGTCCTTCTCCTACCGGCGGGGGCTGCCGCGCGGGGCGGACATGGTGATCGACGTGCGCTTCCTGAGGAATCCGCACTGGGACCAGCGGCTGCGTCCGCTCGACGGGCGGGACGAGGCGGTGCGCGCCTTCGTCGAATCCGACCCCTCCTACGCGCCTTTCTACATGCGGATCACTGACTTGCTGGAGTTTCTTCTCCCCGCGTATCAGATGGAAGGCAAGAGCTATTTCGGCCTCGGACTCGGCTGCACCGGCGGGCGGCACCGCTCGGTGGCCGTTGCCGAGGCACTGGCGAAAACGCTTGCAGGCAGCGGATGGCGGGTGTCTATTCGCCATCGTGACCTGGAGCGGGCGGCCGGTGGGGCAGGCTCGGATCTGGGAGTAGGTGCGGCGTGATCGGAATCGTTATTGTTGCCCACGGCGGCCTCGCTCGCGAGTACCTGGCGGCAATGGAGCATGTGGTCGGCAAGCAGGGCGGCACCGCTGCGGTCTCGATCGACGCCGACGACGACTGCGGCTCCAAGCAGGCCGAGGTGGACGCCGCGGTAGCCGCGGTCGACGACGGCCAGGGCGTGGTGGTCGTCACCGACATGTTCGGCTCGACGCCCTCGAACCTCGCGACGCGCGCCTGTTACCGCGATCCGACCCGCCGCGTCCTCTACGGCGCCAACCTGCCGCTCCTCGTGAAGCTCGCCAAGGCACGCCACAAGCCGCTCAACGACGCCGTCGCTTGTGCCTTGACCGCCGGTCGCAAATACATCAACTGCTTTGACGGGTTCGGCCCCAACGGAACGCCGATCGCCCCCTGATCGCGGCCCCCCGGGCAGTTGCCCGGGCAGACAGACGGGCAGTCATGCAGTTCTCCCTGGACATCGTGAACGAGAAGGGCCTGCATGCCCGCGCCTCGGCGAAGTTCGTCGAGACGGTGGAGCGTTTCGACGCCCGCGCGCTGGTCAGCCGCGACGGCATGGAGGTCTCCGGCGACTCGATCATGGGGCTGATGATGCTCGGCGCCGCCTGCGGGACGTCGATCGACGTCTCGATCGAGGGGGCGGAGGCCGAGGCGCTGGCGGCGGCCTTGCGCGAGCTCGTCGCCGGCCGCTTCGGCGAGTCGAGCTGAGGGCGATGTCGGATGCCGATGCAGAGCCGCGGCGTGGCTACCACCACGGCAACCTGCGCCAGGCGCTGGTCGCCGCGACGCTGAAGCTGATCGAGGAGCGCGGCCCGCTCGGCTTCACCCTGGCCGAGACGGCGCGCGCGGCCGGCGTGAGCGGGGCGGCGCCCTACCGCCACTTCCGCGGCCGCGACGAGCTGATCGAGGAGGTGGCGCGCCAGGGCTTCGTCATGTTCGCCGAGCGGCTCGAGGCGGCCTGGAACGACGGGCGCCCCTCGGCGCTCTCGGCCTTCATGGCGACCGGCCGCGCCTATCTCGAGTTCGCCCGCGACAATCCCGGGCACTATGCCGCGATGTTCGAGTCGGGCGTCGCGATCGCCGGCAACCCCGACCTCGCCCGCGCCGCCGACCGGGCGATGTCGGTCCTCGTCCGCGCGGCGGAGCGGCTGGCGCAGCACCTGCCGGCTGATCGCCGTCCGCCGGCCAGCATGGTGGCCAACCACATCTGGGCGCTGAGCCATGGCGTGGTCGAGCTCTTCGGCCGCGGCCGGCCCGGCGGGCGCGCGCCCTATTCCGCCGACGAGATGCTCGAGAGCGGCACCGCGATCTACCTCCGCGGCCTGGAGATCATCCCCCGCTGACGCCGCGGCATTTTTCGCCGGACCCCTCTTGACCGCTTGCCAGCCTCCGCCAATCTATGTGAATGTTAATAACATTAACATGGAAAGGAGCGCCTCTGATGAACACCGCCCTCCGTTGGCTGGAGCGTGCGCGCGATGCCCTCGACGAGCGGGGCCGGTGGGCCTGGATCGCCGTGATGGTGGTCGGCTTCGTGCTGTTCTGGCCGATCGGACTTGCCCTTCTCTTCTACATCATCTGGAGCAAACGCATGGCCTGTCATTCCTGGGGACGTCATCATCACCGCCACGGTGCCGGCCGCGGCTGGGACCGCACCGGCAACACCGCCTTCGACGGCTACCGCGAGGAGACGCTGAAGCGGCTCGAGGAGGAGCGCGACGCCTTCCTGAAGTTCCTCGACCAGCTGCGCGCCGCCAAGGACCGCGCCGAGTTCGACCAGTTCATGGCCAGCCGCCAGACCCCCGACGCCGCCTGAGCCATCCGGATTCCCGCCGCGCCCCACGAGGGCGCGGCCTTCTCGCTTTCGATTGAATTCAATCAGATAATTTCGCGCGCGACGGTGCGCGACGCTTGGGGGCGGCGCCGCAAGGACGCCGCCCCTGTCGCTCACTTCTGGATGCAGGTGTCGGCGGTATCCTTGGTGCACTCGTCGAGGCCGGTGAAGACCGGATCGGCGACGTCCTTGCCGTCGATGAGGTCGATCATCACCGACGGGGCCATGTAGCCCATCTCGAAGGGCCGCTGCCCGACCAGCGCCGTGACGAGGCCCTCCTTGGCGATCGCCACCTCCTCGCCGATGGTATCGGCCGCGCCGATCACGAAGTCGCCGGACGCGATCCGGTCGGCGAGCGGCCGGAAGAGGTCGCGGTAGGGCTGCGGCGCGCCGAAGAGCGGCCAGCCCCCCATGATCGCGAAGGCGTCGAGGTCGGGGTTGGCGGCGAGGATATCGGTCATCGCCTGCACCCCCTTGGCTCCGTCGTCGTTGGTGAAGACCGGGCAGCCCGCCACCTCGGTCCAGCCGCCCTCGCCGGCGAGCGTCGCGAGCCCCTCCTGCCCGGAGAGCGCATCCCGCGCGCCCTGTGCGCGGCGCAGGATGTTGTCGGCGCCCGGGTTGCCCTGGATGGTGCAGACCGTGCCGCCGTCCGGCTTCTTCTCCTTGATGTACTCGCCGATCCGCTTGCCCATCAGGTAGTTGTCGGTGCCGAGATAGGTCATCCGCAGGGCGGCATCCTCGGCGGCGAGGTCGGCATCGATCGTCATCACCGGCACGGCGGGATTGGAGGTGCGGATGGTCTGGGCGATCAGCTTGGCGTTGGACGGCGAGATCGCGATCGCCGCGGTGTCGGGCCGCCCGAGCATGTCCTGCACGATCTGCGCCTCGCCGGCCTCGTCGGAGGTCGAGGCGGGGCCGGTGTAGAAGCAGGTATAGGGCGCGTCCGGGTTCTCGGAGTTCCACTTCTCGCAGCCCTGGTGGATGGCCTCGAAGAAGGGGTTGTCGAGGCCCTTCACCACGATGACGAGCTGCTTCTTGTCCTGGGCCATCGACATGCCGGCGGAGAGCGCGAGCGCGGCCGTCGCGGCGAGCAGGGTCAGTTGTCTCATTTCGGTCCTCCCGTTGCGTTCCGGAGGACCCGTCCCGCCGGCCGCGAACGGCCGTCCGCCGCGGCGGCGGGCGCTGTCCTCCCGGCCTTTAGCTGATATTAGCAGGCGGCATTCGTCAACGTCTCTTGTGGTTAGGGTAATCTTCACCTTCCGATTGACGCATGCGCGCGGCTTCGGGTAACTCACGAGCCGCGGCAGGCCGGAAAGAGCCCTCGGGACCGTGAGACTGCAGGGGAGGATCGCTCGGGTGCCCGTACTGGAGCTCAGCAGCATTTCCAAGCATTTCGGCGCCATCCAGGCGCTGAACGACATCTCGCTGGCGATCGAGCCCGGCGAGGTGGTGGGCCTGATGGGCGACAACGGGGCCGGCAAGTCGACGCTGGTCAAGATGATCGCCGGCAACTTCCTCCCCACCCACGGCAGCATGCGCATGGACGGCCGCGAGGTCGTGCTGCACCGCCCGGTCGAGGCGCGGCGGCACGGGATCGAGATCGTCCACCAGGATCTCGCGCTCTGCAACAACCTCACCGCCGCGGCGAACGTCTTTCTCGGGCGCGAGATGCGCAAGGGGCTGGGGCCGGTCTCGATCCTCGACTACGGCGGCATGTACCGGCGCGCCGGGCAGCTCTTCCGCGACCTGAAGTCCGAGACGCGGCCGCGCGACCTCATCCGGCAGATGTCGGGCGGCCAGCGGCAGGCGGTGGCCATCGCGCGCACGATGCTCGCCGACGCCAAGCTCGTGCTGATGGACGAGCCGACGGCGGCGATCAGCGTGCGGCAGGTGGCCGAGGTGCTGAACCATATCCGCCACCTGCGCGACCAGGGGATCGCGGTGGTGCTCATCAGCCACCGCATGCCTGACGTCTTCTCGGTCGCCGACCGGATCATCGTGCTCCGGCGCGGCCGCAAGGTCGCCGACAAGCGGGTCGAGCGGAGCTCGCCCGAGGAAGTCACCGGGCTGATCACCGGCGCGATCGAAATCGCCTGAACCCATTCGCGGAGTCGACGATGGCCGCCAGCCTCGAACAGACGATCGAACAGAAGCAGCACAACTGGTTCTCGCTCCTGCTGAACAGCCAGGCCTTCTGGGTGACGATCGCGATGCTCCTCGCCTGCATCTTCCTGAGCTATTCGACCGACGCCTTCGCGACGTCGAAGAACCTCTACAACATCACCCGCAACGTCACCTTCACCGCCATCATCGCGCTCGGCACGACCATGGTCATCATCACCGGCGGGATCGATCTCTCCGTCGGCTCGGTGCTCTGCCTCTGCTCGATGGTGCTGGCCGTCACCATGCACGCGGGCTTCGGCATCTACACAGGGATCGCGGCCGCCGTCCTGACCGCGCTCGTCGTCGGGGCCTTCAACGGAATCCTCGTCGCCTATCTCGATTTCCCGCCCTTCGTGGTGACGCTCGGCATGCTGTCGGTCGCGCGAAGCCTGGCGATGGTGCTCTCGAACAACACCGTGGTCTTCGAGTTCGGCCCCGACCACGACAAGCTCCTCGCGCTCGGCGGCGGCTCGACCTTCGGCATCGCCAACCCGGTCATCTACATGGTGGTGCTGGCGCTTCTCACCGGATTCGTGCTGCGCTGGACCCGCTTCGGCCGCTATCTCTACGCCATCGGCGGCAACGAGCAGGCGGCGACGCTGACCGGCGTTCCGGTGCGGCGGATCAAGGTCGCCGTCTACATGATCTCGGCGCTCTCGGCCGGCATCGCCGGGATCGTGCAGACCGGCTGGCTCGGCGCGGTGACGACCAATATCGGCGCGGGGATGGAGCTGCAGGTGATCGCCGCGGCGGTGATCGGCGGGGCGAATCTCGCCGGGGGCGTCGGCACCGCCTATGGCGCGCTGGTCGGCTCGGCGCTGATCGAGGTCATCCGCAACAGCCTGGGGCTGCTCGGGATCAATGCCTTCTGGCAGGGGACGTTCATCGGCTCCTGCATCATCATCGCCGTCGCCTTCGACCGGATGCGGCGAACGCGGTGAAGGGAGGCGCATATCCTTTGCCGGGACCCCGGGTCGACGCTCGCTCCGGGGCCCGCAGGCGAGTAACGAAGTTTTAACCCGACGAATCTCTTCAGGATCAATGGGATACCTATAGTTTCGCGCGCGAAATCCTGATCGCGCAGCGGATCGACACGCCTGCCGTTCCTGCGTTTCACCCGATTGCCCCGAGCTTGCCGGCGCAGCGGCTTGACAGGCTGCCGGGAGGGGCGACAATCCTGTCCGAGGCGAGGGGGGAGGAGCATGCTGATCGGCAAGGCGGGGGCCGCCAGGACCTCGATCAGCACGGCGGACGCGGCGAGCCTGACGGTCCGGGGGCGGGACCTCTGCGGCGACCTGATGGGACGGCTGAGCTTCACCGAATACTTCCACCTCCTCGTCACCGGGCGCGAGCCGACCGGGACGCAGCGCTTCTTCCTCGACCTCCTCCTCGTCGCCATCGCCGAGCATGGCCTCGTGCCGACGAACCAGGCGGCGCGGATGACCTATGCCGCCGATCCCGCCGCGCTGCAGGCGGCGGTGGCGGCCGGGATCCTCGGCTGCGGGTCGGTGGTGCTCGGGACGACCGAGGCCTGCGGCAAGTTCCTGATCCAGACGCGGGCGCGGACCGCCGGCGGGGCCGACCTCGAGAGCCTGGTGACGGAGATCCGCGACGCGGGCGGCAGGGTGCCGGGCTTCGGCCACCCGCTGCACAAGCCCGTCGACCCGCGGGCGCAGCGGATCATGGCGCTGGCCGAGGAGCGCGGCGCCGCGGGCCCGCACCTGGCGCTGGCGCGCCACGCCGAGGCGGTGGTCCCGCGGGTCTGGGGCAAGCCACTGCCGATGAACGTCTCGATGCCGATCGCGGCGGTCCTGCTCGACCTCGACTTCCCGCCGGCGATCCTGAAGGGCATCCCGATCCTGGCCCGCACCGCCTCGCTGCTCGCGCATCTCGCCGAGGAGAGCGAGCGGCCGATCGGCTTCCTGATGGCCGCGGCGGCCGAGGAGGCGATCGGCTACGATCCCGCTCCGGATGCGTGACCCGGCCGCCGAGACGCTGCCCTGGGAGGCGCAACCCGCCGCCGACGACGCCGCCTACCGCACGCAGATCGCCTATCTCCTCGATCACTCCCCCTTCTTCCGCGCCCGTCTGCAGGCGGCGGGCTTCCCGGATGCACAAAGCGTCGGCAGCCTCGCGGCGATCGCCGCGCTCCCGCTGACCACCAAGGACGACCTCCGCGCCAGCCGCACCGCCGAGCGGCCAATCGGGGCGCACCTGGCCGCGCCGCTGTCCGAGGTCGTGCGGATCTACTCGACGAGCGGCACCACAGGCGCGCCGAGCTACATCCCGCTGACCGCCGGCGATCTCGCCATCTGGATCGCGATCTCCGCGCGCTCCTACGGCGCGTCCGGCGTGCGGGCCGGCGACCGGCTCGTCTCGACCTACGGCGCGGGTCCCTTCGTCGCCGGGGCGGCGCTCGATGCCTTCGCCGCGCTCGGCCTCTGCCACATCCCGGTCGGCCCGGGAAACAGCGAGCGGCTGCTCGCCGCCGTGCAGGCGCTCGCCCCGCAGGCCGTCGCCCTCACCCCCTCCTACGCGCTCCACCTCGCCGAGACCGCCGCCGCGCGCGGCATCGACCTCGCCCGCTCGAGCGTCGCGCGGCTCCTCGTCGCCGGCGAGCCGGGCGGCGGCGAGCCGGAGCTCCGCGCCCGGCTCGAGGGGGCCTGGGGCGCGCGGGTGACCGAGGCGATGGGCATCGGCGACGTCGCCGTCTCGCTCTGGGGCGAGTGCGAGGCGCGCGCCGGCATGCATTTCTCCGGCCGCGGCTTCATCCACCCCGAGCTGATCGAGCCGCAGACCGGGATGCCGCTGGCCTGGGAGGAGGGCGCCGAGGGCGAGCTCGTCTATACCCACCTGCACCACCGGGCGGCGCCGCTGCTGCGCTTCCGCAGCCGCGACCACGTGCGCGTGAGCGCGGGCGCCTGCCCCTGCGGCCGGACGAGCCCGCGGGTGCGCTGCATCGGGCGGACCGACGACATGCTGATCCTGCGCGGGGTCAACCTCTTCCCGACGGCGGTGCGCGAGGTGGTGGCAGGCTTCGCGCCGGCGGTGAGCGGGGTCGTCGCGCTGCGCCCGCGCCGGCGCGGGGTGCGGCAGAATCCGCCGTTGCCGGTGGCGGTCGAGCTCGCC
>NZ_CALLYO010000556.1 GCF_937858865.1 uncultured Amaricoccus sp.
ACTATTCTTGTCGGGAATGGAGGATCGGGCGGTGAAGAACCCCTGGATGAGCCTGTGGCTGAGCGCGGCGAACCGGACGGCGGGGACCGCACGGGGCCTCTGGACGGCGGAGGCCCGCCGGCAGCAGCAGGCCTTCGCGAAGGAGATGACGAGGGCCTGGGGTCTCGCGCCGGCGAAGCGGAAGAAGCCGGCACGGAAGCGCCCGGGGAAGTGATCGCCAAGCGCGGCAAGCCGGTGGCGGTGGTGATCCCGGTGGCGGATGCCGCCTGGCTGGAGGCGATGGAGGACAAGATCGACGTCGAGCTGGCGCGCGAGGCGCTGGCGGAGATGGAGCGGATGAGGGGCAGGACCGGGACGCTCGAGGAGGTCTTCGCCGAGCCGGACGACGAAGCGGGCGAGCTGGACAAGCGCGACTGACCCTGCGTGTACCGGCTCGAATACGCTGCCGCTGCCCGAGCGGCAATCCGGGCGATACGGGACCGGAGGCTGAAGGGTCGGATCGAGGCGGCGCTGCTAAGGCTGCACGAGAACCCGCGCGCGGCCGAGGCGAAGCGGCTCGCCGGGCAGGAGGGGCTGCTGCGCATCCGGGGGGGACTGGCGTATCCTCTACGAGGTGCGGGAGCGGGAGGTGCTGGTCAAGCACTCACATACTTACTTGCTTGCTAATTAACGGGGTTGTCCAGCGCCTCGGGAATTCGATCCTTAATTTGCACCACGAGTCTATCAAGCAGCACCCAAGCCTGAGAGGCAATGGCATTGGCCTTCTTGCTTTCCTCGCTTCTTCGGTCGTATTCTTCTTGCGGAACAATCCGGAAGGGTTTGTATCCAGTTTTGAACTTACCTCCGATCTTTTCCGGAACGGTATCTTGAGACACTTTCCGCATCAGAGCACTTAAGCGCTCCATCAAGTCGGATAACTCGGCGTTCAGCCTTTTGTTTGTGAAGACGAAAGCGCCCCGTTCCCAGCGATCCAAAAGGCTAATGAGCCTTGAGTATATCTCATCGTCCACGAATGACCAAAGGTCAGTGTCCTTAAGAAGGTAGCGTAGCTCCCCCGCATGGAGTTCGACAAGTTCCCTCGCTACTCTAATATCGTTCTGTGAAGTTGACTTTGGCTTAAATTCCTCACTTTGATGCCACTCGGCGAATATTCAAATGACAAAGGCAGACAGAAAGAAAAAGAGCTTTTCCCCTTGAACGAAGGCCTTCAGGTCGGCAGGCCACAACAGCACCACTAACAGGCCCATGGCAGTTAGGCCCGCTCCGATGCGAGCGAAGGTTTGCTCCCTCCTACCCATCCATCTTCAGCGCGTTGATGAACGCCTCCTGCGGGATCTCCACCCGCCCGAACTGGCGCATCTTCTTCTTGCCGGCCTTCTGCTTCTCGAGGAGCTTGCGCTTCCTCGTGATGTCCCCTCCGTAGCATTTCGCCGTCACGTCCTTGCGCAGGGCGGAGATGGTCTCGCGGGCGATGATGCGGCCGCCGATCGCCGCCTGGATCGGGATCTTGAAGAGGTGCTGGGGGATCAGCTCCTTCAGCTTCTCGACCATGGCGCGGCCCCGCGCATCGGCCCGGGCGCGGTGGACCATGGTGGAGAGGGCGTCGACCGGCTCGTCGTTGACGAGGATCTGCATCTTGACCAGGTCGTCCTCCTGGTAGCCGGTCAGGTGGTAGTCGAAGGAGGCGTAGCCCTTGGTGACGGACTTCAGGCGGTCGTAGAAGTCGAAGACGACCTCGTTGAGCGGCAGGTCGTAGACGACCATGGCGCGGGAGCCGGCGTAGGTGAGGTCCTGCTGGATGCCGCGGCGGTCCTGGCAGAGCTTCAGGACGTCGCCGAGGTAGGCGTCGGGGACGAGGATGGTCGCCTTGATGCGGGGCTCCTCGATGTGGTCGATGCGGACCGGCTCGGGCATGTCGGCGGGGTTGTGCAGCTCGAGCATGGTGCCGTCGGTCTTGAAGACACGGTAGACGACGGAGGGCGCCGTGGTGATGAGGTCGAGGTCGAACTCGCGCTCGAGCCGCTCGCGGACCACTTCGAGGTGGAGGAGGCCGAGGAAGCCGCAGCGGAAGCCGAAGCCGAGGGCGGCGGAGGTCTCCATCTCGGCCGTGAACGAAGCGTCGTTGAGCTGCAGCTTCTCGATGGCGTCGCGCAGCGCCTCGAAATCGGCGGCGTCGACCGGGAAGAGGCCGCAGAAGACCACCGGGATCGAGGGCTGGAAGCCGGGCAGCGGCTCGGTCGCGCCCTTGCGCTCGTGGGTGATCGTGTCGCCGACGCGGGTGTCGCGGACCTGCTTGATCGAGGCGGTGAGAAAGCCGATCTCGCCGGGGCCGAGCGCGTCGACCGGCAGCATGCCGGGGCGGAAGACGCCGATGCGGTCGACCGGGTAGAGGGCACCGGTCTGCATCATGCGGATGCGGTCGCCCTTGCGCAGCACGCCGTCGAAGATGCGGACGAGCACGACGACGCCGAGGTAGGCGTCGTACCACGAATCGACCAGCATCGCCTTGAGGGGCGCGTTCGCGTCGCCCTTCGGCGCCGGCAGGCGGTGGACGATGGCCTCGAGCACGTCCGGGATGCCGAGGCCGGTCTTGGCCGAGATCTCGACGGCGCCGGAGGCGTCGATGCCGATGACGTCCTCGATCTGCTCCTTCACGCGCTCGGGCTCGGCGGCGGGCAGGTCGATCTTGTTGAGGACCGGGACGATCTCGTGGCCGGCGTCGATCGCCTGGTAGACGTTGGCGAGGGTCTGGGCCTCGACGCCCTGGGAGGCGTCGACGACGAGGAGCGAGCCCTCGACGGCGCGCATCGAGCGGGAGACCTCGTAGGCGAAGTCGACGTGGCCGGGGGTGTCGATCAGGTTGAGGCAGTAGGTCTCGCCGTCCTTCGCCTTGTATTCGAGGCGCACGGTCTGCGCCTTGATGGTGATGCCGCGCTCGCGCTCGATCTCCATGTTGTCGAGGAGCTGCGCCTTCATGTCGCGGTCGGCGACAGTGCCGGTCGACTGGATCAGCCGGTCGGCCAGGGTCGATTTCCCGTGGTCGATGTGGGCGACGATGGAGAAGTTGCGGATGCGGCTCGGGTCGGTCATGGGCCCGGGGTATGAGGCGCGGGCGGGGCGCTCGTCAAGCGGGCGTCGAGCGGTCGTCAGCCGCCCTGGCGCAGGCGCTCGAGCAGGATGCGCTCGACCTGCTCGGCGCGGGTCGGAGCGGGGGCGATCACGCCGGGGATCTGGTAGGGTGCGGGCGCGGCGGTGGCGGGGGTGCCGCGCAGGGGGGTCGCGGGCGCGCTGCGCGCCGCGGTGCGGCTCCCGGTGCGCGGGGCGCCGGCGTCGGGCGCGCCGGCGAGCCAGACCTCGACCGTCCCGGCCGCGGCCGGGGTCGGATAGTCGGTGAAGTCGCGCGCCTCGGGCGCGTCGCCGTCGAGGGCGGGCGCGACGAGCGGGGCGAGCGCGGCGGCCGGCTCGCGGTCGCCCGCATCGTAGTAGCGG
>NZ_CALLYO010000557.1 GCF_937858865.1 uncultured Amaricoccus sp.
GGCGGGGGTGGCGATGCGCTTCTGGTCGCCGGGGGCGGCGCCCGCCGGGCGGATGCCGGGGGTGACGATGAGCTTGCCCCTCGCCTCGGGGAGGGCGCGGAGGCGGGCGGCTTCCTGCGGCGAGGCGATGACGCCGTCGGCGCCGGCCGCGAAGGCGCGGGCCGCGCGCTCGAGGACGAGGTCGGGGAGGGCGCCGTCGCGGAGGAGGGCGGCGTCGAGGTCGGCGCGGTCGAGCGAGGTGAGGATGGTGACGGCGAGGAGCCTGGTGGGGGCGTCGCCGCGGCCCTCGGCGGCGGCGGCGACTACGTGCGGGTCGCCGTGGACGGTGAGGAAGTCGGGCGCGATGCTGGCGGCGAGGCCGCGGGTGGCGGCGGCGACGGTGGCGCCGATGTCGAAGAGCTTCATGTCGAGGAAGACGCGCTTGCCCTGGGCCTTGAGCTGGCGGGCGAGGTCGAGGCCGCCGGTGGCGAGGAGGCCGAGGCCGATCTTGTAGAAGCCGATCTCGTCGCCGAGGGTGGCGACCATGGCGCGGGCGGCGGGGGCGTCGGGGAGGTCGAGGCCTACGATCAGGCGGTCATCCATGGGGCGCGCTCCGGCTGCTCCGCGTGCCGTGGCGCGGGGCGGGGGGGATGTCAAGCCTGCTGCGCGGCGCGGGCGGCGAGGAAGGCCCGGGTGAGTTCGGCGAGGACGGAGCGGGCGGGTTTCGGGGCGCCGAGGTGGAGGTGGCGGAGTTCGGCCATGAAGGCCTCGAGGAGGGGGTGGCCGCCGTCCTGGAGGAGCTGGGCGCGGATGGCGAGGTCGGGGGTGACCGGCTGGTGGGCGAGGCCCCAGGCGGACATCTCGGCGATGACGGGCAGGAGCCGGATGGCGGGCTCGGTGAGGCTGTAGGTCGCCTTCTGCTTGTGGTCGGGGTCGGGGGTGCGGGTGACGAGGCCGACGGCCTGGAGGTGCTTGAGGCGGGCGGCGAGGATGTTGGAGGCGATGCCCTCCTCGGAGCCGGCGAGGAGCTCGCGGAAGTGGCGGCGGTTGCCGAACATCATGTCGCGCAGGACGATGAGGCTCCAGCGGTCGCCGATCACCTCGAGGGTGAGGTTGATCGGGCAGCCGGAGCGGCCTTGGTCGCGCATCTGGGCGGGAATCCTCTCTGGTCGGCGTTACTGGTTGCAAAATAGGATCGGTATGTGTAGGACGCAACTGGTTGTGAACCGCAATCGGAATCGGGAGGTTGGCATGGGAGAGGTGGTCGTCTGGAACCTGGTCACGCTGGATGGATACTTCGAGGGGCCCGAGCCTTGGGACCTGGGGTTCCACGAGCTGGCCTGGGGGCCGGAGCTCCGGGCGCTGAGCGAGGAGTTCGGGAGGAAGGCGGAGGCGCTGGTGTTCGGGCGGAAGACCTACGAGGGGATGGCGGCCTACTGGACGACCGCCGAGGACGAGGGGGAGATCAAGGCCTACATGAACGCGCTGCCGAAGCTGGTGGCGTCGCGGACGCTGGCGGAGGCGGCCTGGAACAACAGCCGGGCGACGGCGGACATCGTGGGCGAGCTTCGGGCGCTGAAGGGGCGCACGGAGCGGCCGGTCTATATCTTCGGGAGCGGGGAGCTGGTGCGGTCGCTGCTGCCGGAGGGGGTGATCGACGAGATCAGGCTGGCGGTGGTGCCGGTGATCCTCGGGCGGGGGCGGCGGCTCTTCGGCGAGGGGGAGCGGGTGGGGCTGACGCTGCGCTCGGCGGAGGGGCTGGCGAACGGGACGGTGCTGCTCAGGTATGCGGTGGGCTGAGGTCGGCGCATGATGGACATGGCGGTTGATCGGGCGGCGCGGCGGGCTAGCATCGCGCGGATGCAGTCACCGGCGCCGCTCGCGATCTCCGCCCGCGGTCTCGTGCGGAGCTTCGGCTCGGTGCGGGCGGTGGCGGGCATCGACCTGGAGGTGGCGCGCGGGGCGATCTTCGCGGTGCTGGGGCCGAACGGGGCCGGGAAGACCACGCTGATGCGGATGCTGGCGACGCTGCTCCGGCCGGACGCGGGCGAGGCGGCGGTGATGGGGCATGACCTGCTGGCGGCGCCGGAGAAGGTCCGGGCCTCGATCGCGATGACCGGGCAGTTCGCCTCGCTCGACGAGGATCTGACGGGGCGGGAGAACCTGGTGCTGCTGGCGCGGCTGCTGGGGTTCTCCTGGCGGGGGGCGCGGGGGCGGGCGGACGAATTGCTCGCGGCGTTTTCGCTCAGCGATGCGGCGGGGCGGCAGGTGAAGGACTATTCCGGGGGGATGCGGCGGCGGCTGGATATCGCGGCGTCGCTGGTGGTGACGCCGGGAGTCTTGTTTCTCGACGAGCCGACCACCGGGCTCGACCCTGCGGCGCGGCAGGAGGTCTGGGGCATGATCCGTGGGCTGGCGGGGGCGGGGGTCACGATCCTGCTCACGACGCAGTACATGGACGAGGCGGACCAGCTGGCGGACCGGATCGCGGTGATCGATCACGGGCGGAAGATCGCGGAAGGGACGAGCCGGGAGCTGAAGGCGGCGACCGGGCAGGGGACGCTGAGCGTGGCGCTGGCGGATCCGGGACGGATCGAGGAGGCGGCGGCGCTTCTGGCCGGGGGGCTGGGGGCGGCGGTGCAGCGGGGCGTGGAGGGGGGGCGGCTGACGGTGGCCTGCGGGTCGGCGGAGGCGGCGGCTGAGGCGGTGGCGGCGCTGGCGGCGGCGGGGATGGAGCCGGCGGACTTCGCCATGGGGTCGCCGAGCCTCGACGAGGTCTTCTTCGCGCTGACCGGGCACGGGACGGAGGTGGAGGGATGAGCGGGGATCCGTTTCGGCTGACCTCGATGCCGGCGCCGCCGGCGCCTTCGGCCTTTTCCAATGCGATCGCGTTCGGGTGGCGGGCGGTCTTGAAGTTCCGGCACGTGCCGGAGCAGCTCTTCGATCTGGTCATGACGCCGATCATGTTCACGCTGCTCTTCACCTTCGTGTTCGGAGGGGCGCTGGCCGGGTCGCCGCGGGAGTATCTGCAGTTCTTCCTGCCGGGGATCC
>NZ_CALLYO010000558.1 GCF_937858865.1 uncultured Amaricoccus sp.
ACCGCGCCACCGGCCTCGATCGCGCCCGAGGTGGCGTCCTCGCCGAGGATCATCTCGTTGTGCGCCTTGCCCGAGGGGATCATCGGGAAGCAGTTCTCGTGCTTCTCCACCACGCAGTCGACGATGACCGGCCCCGGATACTCGATCATCTCGGTGATCGCCTCGTCGAGCTTCGCCGGGTCGGTGACGAGGATCCCCTTGGCGCCGAAGGCCTCGGCCAGCTTGACGAAGTCGGGCAGCGCCTCGGACCAGCTCGACGAATAGCGCTCGCCGTGCAGCAGCTCCTGCCACTGGCGGACCATGCCGAGCCGTTCGTTGTTGAGGATGAACTGCTTGACCGGCAGGCGGTACTGCACCGCCGTCCCCATCTCCTGCATGTTCATCAGCCAGGAGGCCTCGCCGGCGACATTGATGACCAGCGCGTCGGGATGGGCGACCTGGACCCCGATCGAGGCCGGGAAGCCGTAGCCCATGGTCCCGAGCCCGCCCGAGGTCATCCAGCGGTTCGGCTCGTCGAAGCCCATGTACTGCGCCGCCCACATCTGATGCTGGCCGACCTCGGTCGCGATGTAGCGGTCGCGCCCGCGGGTCAGCGCCTCGAGCCGCTGCAGCGCGTACTGCGGCTTGATGACCTTGTCCGAGTTCCGGTAGGCGAGGCAGTTCCGCCCGCGCCAGAGCTCGATCTGCTTCCACCATTTCGCCACCGCCTCGGAGCGGGTCTTCGCGCCGCGCTCCTTCCAGAGCGCCAGCATGTCGGCGAGCACGGCGCCGGCGTCGCCGACGATCGGCACCTGGACGTGGATGTTCTTGTTGATCGAGGAGGCGTCGATGTCGACGTGGACCTTGAAGGAATGCGGCGAGAAGGCGTCGACGCGGCCGGTGATCCGGTCGTCGAAGCGGGCGCCGAGGCAGAGCATGAAGTCGCAGTCGTGCATCGCCCAGTTGGCCTCGAAGGTGCCGTGCATCCCGAGCATGCCGATCCAGGCGCGCCCCGAGGCGGGATAGGCGCCGAGGCCCATGAGGGTCGAGGTGAGCGGGAAGCCGGTCGTTTCGGCCAGCTCCCGCAGCAGGCGCGAGGCCTCGGGCCCGGCGTTGATGACCCCGCCGCCGGAATAGATGACCGGGCGCTCGGACTTCTCCAGCGCCTCGACCGCGGCGAGGATCGCCTCCGGGTTGCCGCGGGTCTGCGGCTGGTAGTGGCTGACCCGCGCCTCCTCGGGCGGCGTGTAGCGGGCGGTGGCGAACTGCACGTCCTTCGGGATGTCGATCAGCACCGGGCCGGGGCGGCCGTGGGTGGCGATGTGGAACGCCTGGTGGATGGTCTCGGCCAGCTTTGCGGTGTCCTTGACCAGCCAGTTGTGCTTGGTGCAGGGCCGGGTGATGCCGACCGTGTCGGCCTCCTGGAAGGCGTCGTTGCCGATCAGGAAGGTCGGCACCTGCCCGGTCAGGATGACGATGGGGATCGAATCCATCAGCGCGTCGGTCATGCCGGTGACGGCGTTGGTGGCGCCCGGCCCCGAGGTGACGAGGACGACCCCCGGCTTGCCGGTCGAGCGCGCATAGCCCTCGGCGGCATGGGCCGCCCCCTGCTCGTGGCGCACGAGGATGTGGCGGATGTCGTTCTGCTGGAAGATCGCGTCGTAGATCGGCAGCACCGCGCCGCCCGGATAGCCGAAGATGGTGTCGACCCCCTGGTCCTTCAGCGCCTGAACGACCATCTCCGCGCCGGTCATCTCTCGTTTCATCTCTGGATCTTCCTCGCGTCCGCCGGCTGCGTTCCGGCACGTCCCTGCCCGTAAAAAAGCCCCCGCGCGGGGGGCATCGGCGCGGCATCGGCCGGAGCTCAGCAGCTCGGCCTTCGTCCGCGCCAGACTACGCATACGGTTCGCATGCCATCTCATTAGGCAGACCGCCCGGCGAGGTCAACCGCATCCGTCGCGGAAAATTGCCGCAGGCCCGCGCCTTTCGCACGATAGTTGCGCAATTGCCCCTCCCGCCGCGCCGGGGCGCCGGCGGCCGCGGCATTTACCGTCTCGCGATCGCGGGGGGCTTGCCGGCGCGGGCAGGCTTTCGCTAGAAGCCGCGAAAAACCGCGGGAGGAGATCGGATGGACGGGTTGCTGCGCTTCGCCGGCATCGTCGACCGCATCAGCCGCTTCTTCGCCTGGATCGCCACCTGGCTCGTGCTGCTGAGCTGCCTGATCAGCGCCGGCAACGCGGCCTCGCGCTACCTCTTCAGCCTCAGCTCCAACGCCTGGCTCGAGATCCAGTGGCAGATGTTCGCCGGCATCTTCCTGCTCGGCGCCGCACACGTGCTGAAGATGAACGAGCACGTCAGGGTCGACCTCTTCTACGGCAGCGCCTCGCCGCGGCGGAAGCTCTGGATCGACATCATCGGCATCCCGCTCTTCCTCTTCCCCTCGATGGCGGTGCTCGCCTGGTTCTCCTGGTCGTTCTTCGTGACGAGCTTCGTGTCCGGCGAGCGGTCGGCCAACGCCGGCGGGCTGCTCTTCTGGCCGGTCAAGCTGCTCCTGCCGGTCGGGCTCGGGCTGCTGCTGCTGCAGGGGGCGGCCGAGTTCATCAAGCGCATCGCCGCGCTCCGCGCGCACGACGAGACCCTGGTGGCCGAGTACGAGAGGCCGCTCCAGTGAGCCCGGCCGCACCGGCCACGATCGGGGGAGCCGCCTGATGCTCGAATACGGCTACATGGCCCCGACGATGTTCGCCGGGCTGATCGCCTTCCTGCTCTTCGGTTTCCCGGTCGCCTTCTCGCTCTCCGCCCTCGGGCTCTTCTTCGGCATGCTGGCGATCGAGGTCGGCTACTTCGGGCCGGAGTTCCTGCAGGCGCTGCCCTACCGGACGTTCGGCATCATGTCGAACGACCTCCTGCTCGCCATCCCCTTCTTCACCTTCATGGGCGCGGTGCTGGAGCGGAGCGGCCTGGCCGAGGACCTGCTCGAAGGCACCGGCCAGCTCTTCGGCCCGGTCCCGGGCGGGCTCGCCTACGCGGTGATCGTGGTCGGCGCCATCCTCGGCGCCATCACCGGCACGGTCGCCGCCTCGGTGATCGCCATGGGCATGATCTCGCTGCCGATCATGCTCAGGTACGGCTACGACATGCGCATCGGCACCGGGGTGATCGCGGCCTCGGGCACGATCACCCAGGTCATCCCGCCCTCGCTGGTGCTGATCGTGCTCGCCGATCAGATCGGCGTCTCGGTCGGCGACATGTACCTCGGCGCCGCCGGGCCCTCGATCCTGCAGATCCTGCTCTTCCTGCTCTTCATCCTCGCCGTCTCGATCCTGCAGCCGCACCGGGTGCCGCCGCTGCCGCCCGAGGCGCGCACGCTGCACGGCTGGGCGCTCGTCGCCAAGGTGCTCTGGGGGATGGTGCCCTCGCTGGTGCTCATCTTCCTCGTCCTCGGCACCATCTTCATGGGGCTCGCCACCCCGACCGAGGCGGGCGCGATGGGCGGCGTCGGCGCCATCGTCCTCGCCATGCTGCACCGGCGCTACACCCACAGGATGATGTGGGAGGCGATGGCCTCGACCATGCGCATCACCTCGATGGTCGTCTTCATCCTGATCGGCGCCACCGTCTTCTCGCTGGTCTTTCAGGGGGTGAACGGCGGGCGCTGGATCGAGCACATCCTCTCCGACCTGCCGGGGGGCGTCGTCGGCTTCCTGATCTTCGTCAACGTCTTCATCTTCTTCCTCGCCTTCTTCCTCGACTTCTTCGAGATCGTCTTCATCGTCGTGCCGATGCTGGTGCCGGTGATGCGCGCGCTCGGCATCGACCCGATCTGGTTCGGGCTGCTGCTCTGCGTGAACATGCAGACCTCCTTCATGCACCCGCCCTTCGGCTTCGCGCTCTTCTACCTGCGCGCCATCGCGCCGAAGGAGGTCAAGACCAGGGACATCTACCTGGGGTCGCTGCCGTGGATTGCGTTGCAACTGCTGCTCGTCGCGATCATGATCTTCTGGCCGGAGACGGTGACCTACTGGATCACCGACGCACCGACCCTCGACCCGGCGGCGGTGGAGCAGCAGCTCGAGTCGCTGCCGATGCCCGGCCTGGGCGACGATCCCGGGCTGCCCGCGCCGGAGCTGGATCTGGACCTGAACTGACCGATGGCCGCGAAGCGGTCCAACACGGAGGACTGAAGGTGAAGAGACGCAACTTCCTCAAGGGCGCGGCGATCGGCGGCGCCGCGACCGCGCTGGCCGCCCCGGCGGTCGCGCAGACCCAGCCCAAGGTGCAGTGGCGGATGACCTCGGGCTTCCCGCGCTCGCTCGACACCATCTTCGGCGCCGCCGAGGTCTTCGCCGCGCACGTCAAGGCGATGTCGGGCGGCAACTTCGAGATCGAGGTCTTCCCCTCCGGCGAGATCGTCCCCACCCCGCAGGCGGTCGAGGCGGTCGGCACCAACACCATCGAGATGGCGCACACCTGCTCCTACTACTACTGGGGGATCGACCCGACCTTCGCCATCGGCACGGCGGTGCCCTTCTCGCTCAACGCGCGGCTGATGAACTCCTGGCTCTACGAGGGCGGCGGCAACGACCTGCTCAACGCCTTCTACGCCAAGCACAAGCTCTACGGCATGCCGGGCGGCAACACCGGCGTGCAGATGGGCGGCTGGTGGCGCAAGGAGATCAACAGCGTCGACGACCTCAAGGGCGTCAAGATGCGCATCGCCGGCATCGGCGGCAAGGTGCTGGAGAAGCTCGGCGTCGTGCCGCAGCAGATCCCGGGCGGCGACATCTACCCCGCGCTCGAGCGCGGCACCATCGACGCCGCCGAGTGGGTCGGCCCCTACGACGACGAGAAGCTCGGCTTCAACAAGGTCGCCCCCTACTACTATTATCCCGGCCTCTGGGAGGGTGGCCCGACGGTCCACTTCTTCGTCAACCTCGACAAGTGGAACGAGCTCGGCCCCGAGTACCGGGCGATCCTGACCAACGCCGCCGCCTACGCCAACACCGACATGATGGCCAAGTACGACGCGCGCAACCCGCCGGCGCTGCGCAGCCTGATCGCCGGCGGCGCGAAGCTGAAGGCCTTCCCGGCGGACGTGATCGATGCGGCCTACGTGGCGGCCAACGAGGTCTACGACGAGCTCTCGGCCTCGAACGCCGACTTCAAGTCGATCATCGACAACGTGAAGGCGTTCCGCAACGAGGGCTACCTCTGGTACCAGGTCGCGGAATATACCTACGATACCTACATGATCCGCAACCGGACCAAGGGCTGACCGGGCCCGGCCGGCCCGCTGCGGCGAGGTCGCGAGGGGGCCGTCTGCCCCCTCTTGGCCTGCGGCCAATTCACCCCCGAGGATATTTGCGGACCGAAGATGCCGCGGGCGGGCGCGGCAGTCCCGCCTAGCGCGTCGCGGGCAGCTCGATCGCGGCCACCTGCTCGCTGATCGCCGGCCGCTCGCCGCGGCGGCGGACCAGCGCCCCGGTGTCGGCCGTCTCGAGCCGGGTCCAGCGGCCCTCGGCGAAGATCTCGAGCGGGCGGTAGCGGGACTTGTAGTCCATCTTGACGCTGCCGGGCACCCAGTAGCCGAGATAGACGTGCGGCAGGCCCGACTCGGCGGCGATCGCGACGTG
>NZ_CALLYO010000559.1 GCF_937858865.1 uncultured Amaricoccus sp.
TCTTGGCGAGGCGGCCGGGCAGGTCGGAGAAGGCGAGGTCGGCGATATGGGCGTCGGCGCTGCGCAGGCGGCCGCAGATCACGCGGAGGACGGCCTCGGCGAGCTTCCAGTTGTGCTCGAGGAGCGGGAGGAAGTCGCGCCGCTCGAAGGCCCAGAGGGTGCAGTCGGTGGCGGCGGTGGCATCGGCCGAGCGGGGGCCGCCGTCGAGTAGCGCGATCTCGCCGAAGACCGCGCCGGGGCCGAGCTCGGCGAGGAGGAAGCTGCGCCCCTCGGGCGTCGGATAGCCGATCCGCACGGTGCCGGAGCGCACCAGCATCATCGACGTGCCGGGGTCGTCCTGCACGAAGATGGTGCCGCCGGCGTGCCAGGAACGGGCGTGGGCGGCGGCGATGAAGCGGTCGCGCTCGGCGGGGCCGAGCAGCGGGAAGAGAAAGGAGTGGCTGAGCGCCTCGGTGATCTCGCTGCGGGATTCCGCCACCGTTCGTCCTCCTGCCGAACGAATCGGGGCGAATGCTACTCCCTCAGTCCTCCTCGACGAAGACCTCGTCGCGCTTGCGCCGGACGGATGGCAGGACGGCGACGATGAGCGCGGCGACCGAGAGCGCTAGCAGGACGGCGGAAATCGGGCGGGTGACGAAGATCGTCGGATCGCCGCGCGAGAGGATCATCGCCCGGCGCAGGTGCTCCTCGAGGAGCGGGCCGAGGACGAAGCCGAGCAGGAGCGGCGCCGGCTCGCAGCCGAGCTTGACGAGCACGTAGCCGAGGATGCCGAAGAGGGCGATGCCGTAGACGTCGAAGTTGTTCGAGGCGATGGCGTAGCAGCCGACGCTGGCGAAGATGACGATGGCCGGGAAGAGGACGCGATAGGGAACCGTCAGCAGCTTCACCCAGAGGCCGATCAGCGGCAGGTTCAGCAGGACCAGCATCAGGTTGCCGACCCACATCGAGACGATGATGCCCCAGAAGAGCGCCGGCTGGTCGTTGATGACGTTGGGGCCGGGGGTGATGCCCTGGATGATGAAGGCGCCGATCATCAGTGCCATCACCGGATGCGCCGGGATGCCGAGGGTGAGGAGCGGGATGAAGGAGGTCTGCGCCGCGGCGTTGTTGGCGCTCTCGGGGCCGGCGACGCCCTCGATCGCGCCGTGGCCGAACTCGGCCGGGTTCTTGGCGACGCGCTTCTCGATCGAGTAGGAGGCGAAGGAGGAGAGGACGTGCCCGCCGCCGGGCAGGACGCCGAGGGCGGAGCCGAGGGCGGTGCCGCGCAAGACGGGAGCGGCGATGCGGCGGAACTGCTCGCCGGTCAGCCAGAGGTTCGAGACCCGCTTCACCATCACGTCGCGGGTCGTCTCGGTCTCGAGATTGCGCAGGATCTCCGCGACGCCGAAGATGCCGACGGCGACGGAGACGAAGTTGATGCCGGAATAGAGCTCGAAGAAGCCGAAGGTGAAGCGCGGGGTGCCGGTGTAGATGTCCTGGCCGACCATGCCGAGGAGGAGCCCGAGCACGATCATCGCGAGCGCCTTCAGGATCGAGCCGTGCGCCAGCGCGATCGAGGCGACGAGGCCGAGGACGATGAGCGAGAAATATTCCGGCGGCCCGAAGCTCAGCGCGGCGCGGGCGAGCGGGGGGGCGGCGAGGACGAGGATGAAGGTGGCGACGGTGCCGGCGAAGAAGGAGCCGAGCGCGGCGGTGGCGAGCGCCGGCCCGGCCTGGCCCTTGCGCGCCATCTGGTAACCATCGATCGCCGTTACCGCGGAGGAACTCTCGCCGGGCAGGTTGATGAGGATGGCCGTGGTCGAGCCGCCATACTGCGCGCCGTAGTAGATGCCGGCGAGCATGATGAGGGCCGTCACCGGCTCGAATGAGAAGGTGATCGGCAGCAGCATCGCGATCGTCGCGGTCGGGCCGATGCCGGGCAGCACGCCGACGAGCGTGCCGAGCAGGACGCCGACGAAGCAGTAGAGCAGGTTGACCGGGGTGAGGGCGGTCTCGAAGCCGAGGCTGAGGTGGGCGAGGAGATCCATGTTCAGAACCTCAGCCAGGGGCCGACGACCGGGACCGAGAGCCCGAGGCCGTAGTGGAAGACGAGGATGCAGAGGACAGTCAGCGCCACCGCGACCGTGAGCGCGGCGACGGGGCCGTTCTGCCGGCTGGCGAGGGCGCTGAGCAGCCCCGCGCCGAAGACGCTCGGGGCGAGGCCGATGCCCTTGATCGTCGCCCCGAAGAAGACGAGGGCGCCGATGATGAAGGCGATGCCCCGCCAGGGTACCGGCCCGATCTCGCCCTCGGCGGCAGCGGCGGTGATCCCCTTGGCCATGATGGCGAGGCCGAGCACCGCGAGGGCGCCCGCGAGGACGAGCGGGAAATAGCCCGGCCCCATGCGAAGCGCCGTCCCGAGTGGGTAGCCGGACGCGGCATAGCCGAAGGCGGCGGCGATGCCGAGGAAGATCAGCCCCGACAGGATGTCCTTGAGCCCGGCGTGCTGCACGGGGGGCGCCTCGCGCGGCGCGGCGCTACTGCGCCTTGGCCCCCGCCGCCTCGATGAGCGGCTTCCAGAGCGCGATCTGCTCGGTGAGGGTGGTGGCGAGCGCCTCGGGCGTGGCCTCCTCGGCCGTCGCCGGTGCGGTGCCTAGTTCGGCGAAGCGAGTGGCGACGTTCGGGTCGGCGACGGCGGTCTTCAGCGCCGCGTTGAGCTTGTCGAGCGCCTCCTGCGGCGTGCCGGCGGGGGCGTAGAGCCCGTGCCAGATGCCGAGGGTGAAGTCGGGGAGCCCGGCCTCGGCGGTCGTCGGCAGGTCGGGCAGGCTGTCGAGCCGTTCGGGCGAGGTGACGGCGTAGGCCTTGACCTCGCCGCCGTGGATCTGGCCGGTGGTGTTGGTGGTCTGGTCGCACATGAAGTCGACCTGCCCGCCGATGAGGTCGGTCATCGCCGGGCCGGTGCCCTGGTAGGGGACGGTGACGAGCTCGACGTCGATCGCTGACATGAAGAGCATGCCGCAGAGGTGGCTCGCCGCGCCGATGCCGGCGTTGGCGTAGGTCACCGTGTCGGCGTTCTCCTTCACGTAGGCGATGAGTTCCTCGAGCGTGTTGGGCGGGAAGTCCTTGCGCGCAATGATCGTCATCGGGACGCTGGTGACGAGGCCGATGGGCGCGAAGTCCGCCGCCGGGTCGAAGGCGAGGTCGGGGTAGAGTGACGGCGCCGTCGACATGCCGATATGGTGGAGGAGAAGGGTGTAGCCGTCGGGCGCGGCTTTGGCGACCTGGGTGGCGCCGAGGGTGCCGCCGGCGCCGCCGACGTTCTGTACCACGATCTGCTGGCCGAGCGTCTTCGACATCGGCTCGGCGACGAGGCGGGTCACCGTGTCGGTCGGGCCGCCGGCGGAGAAGGGCACGACGATGGTGATCGGGCCGGTCGGATAGTCCTGGGCCACCGCCGCCGCCGAGGATAGGGCAAGGGCCGCCGCCGTGAGCGTCGCGAATCGCATGAGAACCTCCCGTTCGTCTTTCGCCCGGCATTCGTCGGCGCCGGGTCCCACGGGCGGATTGTTTGACCGGATGGGGGGACGAATCAAGTCTGAGCGGCCGCCGGGGGGCGAAAATCTCCTGTCGCGGCCGGGAGAAGGGGAGAAAGGGGCGACCCGCGCGGCGGGTCACCGAGTTCCTGAGGAGGGTTGGTCGTCGGTAATCGGAGGCACTCGGGACGCAAACGGGGTGCGGATGCGGGGGTGCCTAGGCCCCGACCGCCAGCCGGCGTTTCGCCTCGCTGCTCGCGGGATCGCGGAGGACGTAGCCGCGGCCCCAGACTGTCTCGATGTAGTTCTCGCCCCCGGTGGCCTCGGAGAGCTTCTTGCGGAGCTTGCAGATGAAGACGTCGATGATCTTCAGCTCCGGCTCGTCCATGCCGCCGTAGAGGTGGTTGAGGAACATCTCCTTGGTGAGGGTCGTGCCCTTCCTGAGGGAGAGGAGCTCCAGCATCTGGTATTCCTTGCCGGTCAGGTGCACCGGCTTGTCGTCGACCGCGACGGTCTTGGCGTCGAGGTTGACGGTGAACTTGCCCGTCGTGATCAGCGACTGGGCGTGGCCCTTGGAGCGGCGCACGATGGCGTGGATGCGCGCGATCAGCTCCTGGCGGTGGAACGGCTTGGTCATATAGTCGTCGGCGCCGAAGCCGAAGCCGCGCAGCTTGTTCTCGGTGTCGTCGGCGCCGGTGAGGATGAGGATCGGCGTCTCGACCTTGGCCATGCGCAGCTGGCGGAGCACGTCGTGCCCGTTCATGTCCGGCAGGTTGAGGTCGAGAAGGATCAGGTCGTAGTCGTAGAGCTTGGCGAGGTCGATGCCCTCTTCGCCGAGGTCCGTCGCGTAGACGTTGAGATTCGCGTTCTGGAGCATCAGTTCGATGCTCTTCGACGTCGTTGGATCGTCTTCCACGAGAAGGATGCGCATGACTGCTCTCCAATCTGACCGACCGGCCCATCGCTCATTGGCAACCAGTTAACGCCGGAACGGTTAACGACAGATTACGATAGTTGCTCCATACCAGCTCGCCTTAAAGTTGTCGATACTTCTGAATGGCGGTCACGCGCAGCGCGGAGGCGCCGTGCCGGCGGACCGCCGTGCGCCAGAGGTCGAGCTCCTCGTCGGACAGGTGGTACATGTTGCACGCCTCGCTCGCCTCGAGCAGGCCGAAGTCGACGGCGGCAACGACGGTCGCCTTGCGCCGGGCGACCCAGCGCTTGGTATTGACCGGTGGCAGATCGGATCTGGTCAGCTTGGAGCCGTCCGGCAGGACGACGTAGACGGGTCCCTTCTCACGACGGATGTACACAATCACACTCCCTTACTCGCACATCACCCACGCAACAGCTTCAAGGCCATCCCTTAAATGGCCGTGAACCAAGCCCTTGAGCCTGCAAAGGGTTTTACTATATTCCCCTGCATCCCTCAGGATGCCCCACGATATGCTTCTGCCACGAGACGCGGCGCCGCTCAATAGCCTTGGTTTACGCAAGGCCCCGGAGGACACCCGGGTCGTCGTGGCCATGTCGGGCGGGGTCGACAGTTCCGTCGTCGCGGCGATGCTCCGCGAGGAGGGCTACGACGTCGTCGGCGTCACGCTGCAGCTCTACGACCACGGCGCCGCCACCGCCCGCAAGGGTGCCTGCTGCGCCGGGCGCGACATCCACGACGCGCGCCGGGTGGCCGAGGCGATGGGCTTTCCGCACTACGTGCTCGACTACGAGGACCGCTTCCGGGCGAGCGTGGTTGAGGAGTTCGCCGACGCCTACCTCGCGGGGGCGACGCCGGTCCCCTGCATCCGGTGCAACGAGCGGGTGAAGTTCCGCGACCTGCTCGAGACGGCGCGTGACCTTTCCGCCGACTGCATGGCGACCGGCCACTATGTCCGGCGGGTCGACGGACCGCGCGGGCCCGAGCTGCACCGGGCCGCCGATCCGGCGCGCGACCAGAGCTATTTCCTCTTTCCGACCACACGCGAGCAGCTCGCCTACCTGCGCTTCCCGCTCGGCGGGCTGGCGTCCAAGGCCGAGACCCGCGCGCTCGCCGCGCGCTACGGGCTGGCGGTGGCGGAGAAGCCCGACAGCCAGGACATCTGCTTCGTGCCGAACGGCAGCTACGCGGCGGTGATCGAGAAACTGCGCCCCGGGGCGGCGGAGCCGGGCGAGATCGTCCATGTCGACGGCCGGGTGCTCGGCCGGCACGAGGGCGTGATTCGCTATACCGTCGGGCAGCGGCGCGGCCTCGGGATCGGCGGGGGCGAGCCGCTCTTCGTGGTGCGGCTCGACGCTGGGGCGCGGCGGGTCGTCGTCGGCCCGCGCGCCGCGCTCGCCAGCCGCTCGGTGGCCGTCGCCGAGGTGAACTGGCTGGGCGAGCGCCCCTTCGAGGAGGCGCCGGAGGGCGGCTGGGAGCTCGCCGTGCGGGTGCGCTCGACCCGGCCGCCCCGGCTTGCGCGCGTGCATCCGACCGGCCCGGCGACGGCGCGGGTGGAACTCCTCGCCCCGGAGGAGGGCGTGGCGCCTGGGCAGGCCTGCGTCTTCTACGCGCCCGACGGTACGCGCGTCTTCGGCGGCGGATGGATCGTGCGGGAGGGCTCGCTGCCGGCGTGATGCGGCCTCCGGCGGATGGAATCGGTCTCGAGGGGAATTCCGTTCGTGTTAACAGCGGCTTGGGGCGACTGGAATGAGGCTGGAAAGGGGCTGGAAAGCAGCCATACGAATTGCGGCTGTGACCAGAGGTTAAAAGCGTGATGACGTTATGCTGAAGCGTATCCGGCGTTGGTGAGGTAGTTTGCGCACTCCTGCGGGTCGAAGGTGTCGAGGAGGAGGCCGATGG
>NZ_CALLYO010000560.1 GCF_937858865.1 uncultured Amaricoccus sp.
CGTTCGAGCAGCGCTTCGCGGCCATGCACGGGTGCCGCCATGGCATTGCCGTGGTCAACGGCACCGTGTCGCTGCGCATCGCGCTCATCGCCGCGGGCCTGCAGGCCGGCAAGGCCGCCGGCGGCCACCAGTCGATCGAGTGGACCGTGCAGCTCGAGAGCGGCCAGACGATCACCGTCGTGCAGGCCTCGCCCACCTTCTCCGTCGGCCAGCGCGTGCAGGTCATCGGCGGCGGCAGCAACACCCGCCTCGCGGCGGCCTGATCGCGGCCCCGACCCTCAGAGGAAGCTCTGGGGGTCGACGTCGATCGCCACCCGCACGTTCGACGGCACCGGCACCGCCGCCGCCCAGGCGCGCAGCGCCGGCTGCAGCGCCACCCCCTTGGCGGCGCGCACCAGGAGACGCACCCGGTGCCGCCCGCGCACCCGCGCGATCGGCGCCGGCGCCGGCCCCCAGACCTCGGCCGGCGCCGCGCGCAGCGGCTCGGCCGCCCGGGCCAGCGCCCGCGCCACCTCCCAGGTCCGCGCCTCGTCGGCCCCGCTCACCACCACCGCCGCCAGCCGCCCGTAGGGCGGCATCGTCGCCCGCCGCCGCGCCTCGGCCTCGGCCCGCCAGAAGGCCTCGTCGTCGCCGGAGAGGATCGCCCGGAGCGCCGGATGCTCCGGCTGGTGCGTCTGGATCAGCGCGAGCCCCGGCCGCTCCGCCCGCCCGGCCCGCCCGGCCACCTGGCGGATGAGCTGGAAGGTCTTCTCCGCCGCGCGCAGGTCACCCCCCTGCAGCCCGAGGTCGGCGTCGATCACCCCGACCAGCGTCAGCAGCGGGAAGTTGTGCCCCTTCGACACCAGCTGCGTCCCGATCACCAGGTCCGCCCCGCCGCGGGCGATCTCGTCGATCCGCGCCTTCAGCGCCCCCGGCCCCTCGGCGAGGTCCGACGACAGGATCGCGAGCCGCGCCTCCGGCCAGAGCGCCGCCGCCTCCTCGGCCAGCCGCTCCACCCCCGGCCCGAGCGCCGTCATCCGCCCCTCGACCCCGCAGGCCGGGCAGGCCACCGGGATCGGCTTGGTCGCCCCGCACTGGTGGCAGACCAGCCGCCGCCGGAAGCGGTGCTCGACCATGCGCGCGTCGCACTGGTCGCAGCCCACCTGATGCCCGCAGGCCCGGCAGATGGTCAGCGGCGCATAGCCCCGCCGGTTGAGGAAGAGGAGCGCCTGCTCCCCCGCCGCCAGACGCTCGCCCACCGCCGCCGCCAGCGGCGGCGAGATCCACCGCCCCGGCTCCGGCGGATGCTCGCGCAGGTCGATCGCCCGCATCTCCGGCAGCTCGGCCACCCCGAACCGCTCCGGCAGGTCGAGCCGCGCGTACTTGCCCGCGTCCGCATTCGCCCAGCTCTCGAGCGAGGGCGTCGCCGAGGCCAGCACCACCGCCGCCCCCTCGACCGAGGCGCGCAGCACCGCCATGTCGCGCGCGTGGTAGAGCGCCCCCTCCTCCTGCTTGTAGGACCCGTCGTGCTCCTCGTCGACGACGACGAGCCCGAGCTCGGCGAACGGCAGGAAGAGCGCCGAGCGCGCCCCCACCACCAGCCGCGCCTCGCCGCGGGCGACCGCCATCCAGGCCCGCCGCCGCGCCGCCTGCGTCACCCCGGAATGCCACTCCGCCGGCCGCGCCTCGAAGCGCGCCTCCACCCGGTCGAGGAACTCGACCGAGAGCGCGATCTCCGGCAGCAGCACCAGCGCCTGCCGCCCGCGCGAGAGCGCCTCGGCCACCGCCTCGAGGTAGACCTCGGTCTTCCCCGACCCGGTCACCCCCTTCAGGAGCGTCGTCGAATAGCGCCCCGCCGCCACCGCCGCGCGCAGCGCCGCCGCCGCCCCTTCCTGCGCCGGCGAGAGCGCCCGCCGCCCGGCGCCCGGGTCAAGCGCCGGATAGGGCGCGTCGCACGGCGCCGCCTCGCGCACGAGCACCCCCTGCGCCTCCAGCCCCTTCACCACCCCGGCCGAGACGCCCGCCATCTGCGCCAGCTCCCCCGGCGCCAGCCCGAGCCCGCCGCACTCCTCGCAGGCCGCGAGCACCCGCGCCCGCGCGTCGGTCATCCGGTCGGGCGCCCGCCCGGTCGGCCGCAGCACCGGCCGCGCGGCGGGCGGCGCCCCAAGCCCCGGCGCCCGCGTCGCCAGCCGCACCATGGCCGGCAGCGGCGTCAGCGTGTAGTCGGCCGCCCTGGCGAGGAAGCTCCGCATCGCCGGCGCCATCGGCGGCACGTCGAGGACCCGCACCACCTCGCGCAGCTTCGCCGGCTCGAACCCCGCCCCCGGCCCCCAGACCACGCCCATCACCCGGCGCGGCCCGAGCGGCACCTCGACGAGGTCGCCCGCGCACACCCCGCCAGCCGGCGCGCGATAGTCGAGCGCCCGGTCGAGGCCGCCGTCGAGCACCACCGCGACGGGCGCGCCGGCGGCGAAGAGGCGCGCGGATTCGGGCCCGATCCCGCCCGGATTGAGGTGTTCCATCGCGCAATACCTTGGGCTAGTATCCCCCCCGACCACAAGGGCTGACGCCCTGAACCCGGAGGCTACCCCCATGAAATTCTTTGTCGACACCGCCGAGATCGACGAGATTCGCGACCTGAACGCGCTCGGCCTCGTCGACGGGGTGACGACCAACCCGAGCCTCGTCAAGAAGGCCGGCCGCGACTTCCTCGAGGCGATCCGCGAGATCTGCGCCGAGGTCGAGGGCCCGGTCAGCGCCGAGACCGTGGCGCTCGACTACGAGGGGATGCTGGCCGAGGGCCGCAAGCTCGCCCAGCTCGCCCCCAACATCGCCATCAAGGTGCCGCTCACCTGGGACGGGCTCAGGGCCTGCCGCACCCTCTCCGAGGAGGGGCGCATGGTCAACGTCACCCTCTGCTTCTCGGCCAACCAGGCGCTGCTCGCCGCCAAGGCCGGCGCCACCTTCATCTCGCCCTTCGTCGGGCGGCTCGACGACATCAACCTCGACGGCATGGACCTCATCCGCGAGGTGCGCCAGATCTACGACAACTACGGCTTCGAGACCGAGATCCTCGCCGCCTCGATCCGCAGCGTGAACCACGTGAAGGAAGCGGCGCTGATCGGCGCCGACGTCGTCACCGCGCCGGCCTCGGTGCTGCGCAAGCTCGCCGAGCACCCGCTGACCGACAAGGGGCTGACCGCCTTCCTCAAGGACTGGTCGGCGACCGGCCAGAAGATCATCTGAACCAGAAACGAGCAGCAGGACAGCAGGCATGAGCACGACCGAGCCCGCGACGCTGGCGATCCGCGAGCAGATCCTCAGCGACCCCGGCCTGATCCTCGAGGACCACGAGCTGATGCGGGCGCTGCTCGCCGCCGACCGCAGCGCGATGGGGCGCAACGTCGTCGACCTGCGCGGCGTCCTCGTCGACCGGCTGGAGGAGCGGCTCGACCGGCTGGAGGACACCCACCGCGAGGTGCTGGCCGCCGCCTACGAGAACGTCGCCGGCATGAACCAGGTGCACCGCGCCTGCCTCGCGCTGCTCGAGCCCGACGACTTCACCGACTTCCTGCGCGTGCTCACCCACGACGTCGCGCCGATCCTCGCCGTCGAGGTCATCCGCCTCGGCCTCGAGGCGCCGGCGGCCGAGCCCGGTGCCGGCCTCGGCCCGGAGGGCCCCTGCCGCGACGTGGTGGTGGCGCTGCCCGCCGGCGGCGTCGACCGTTACGTCACGCAAGGGCGCGGCCTCGGCGCCCGGCGGGTGACGCTCCGCCAGCTCCGCAGCGCCTCGCCCGACTTCTACGGCGCCGAGGCGCCCGAGATCCGCTCCGAGGCGCTGGTCCGGCTCGGCCTCGGCGACGGCGGCGGCGGGCACCCCGCGCTCCTCGCCTTCGGCGCGCACGACGCCAACCGCTTCCACCCCGACCAGGGCACCGACCTCCTCGCCTTCTTCGGCGGGGTCTTCGAGCGCAGCCTCCGGCGCTGGCTGGCGTGAGCGCGCCCGCGCCGTCCGAGGGTGCGGCGCAGCTCGTCGAGGACTGGCTGGCGCAGCTCGCCGCCGTGCGCGGCATGAGCCCGCGCACCATCGAGGCCTACCGGCGCGACGTCTCTGGCTACCTCGGCTTCCTCGCCGGCCACTGGGGCGGGCCGGCCGGCGCCGCCGCGCTCGGCCGGGTCGCCATCGCCGACCTGCGCGCCTGGATGGCGCACGAGCGCGGGCGCGGCCTCTCGGCCCGCTCGCTCGCCCGCGCCCTCTCGGCGGTCAAGGGCTTCCACGCCTGGCTGGCGGAAGCGCGCGGCCTCGTCGCCCCCGCCGTCACCGCGACGCGCGGCCCGCGGATCAGGACCCGCCTGCCCCGCCCGGTCGCCCCCGACGCGGCGCGGGCGCT
>NZ_CALLYO010000561.1 GCF_937858865.1 uncultured Amaricoccus sp.
GCCCATGTCGCGCAGCAGACGGTCGTCGAGCATACCGAGCTGCGCCCGCGCGCGATGGCGCGCATCCGCCTCGGCGAGGAACCCGAGCACCCCGCGCACGCCGAAACGCGGCAGGAAGGTGCGGGACGCGCCCTGCAAGGTCTTCGAAACCATATCACCCTCCATCATCGGATCTTCACGTTCACGGCGATCTCATCACCGTGCTTGATATCTAGCGCAGACCGTCCTATCCTTGAAACGAATATTTGTGCGACGATGCATCAAGGACGGTGATATGGTCCGGCACCTCGACATGACCGCGCTGCGCTCCTTCACCGCGGTCGCCGATTCCGGCGGCGTCACCCGCGCCGCGGCGCAGCTCAACCTCACCCAGTCCGCCGTCTCGATGCAGCTGAAGCGCCTCGAGACCCAGCTCGACCTCGAGCTCTTCGACCGCTCCGGCCGCTCGCTCGCCCTCACCGCCCAGGGCGAGCAGCTCCTCGCCTATGCCCGGCGCCTGCTCGCCCTCAACGACGAGGCCTGGAGCCGCCTGACCCACCCCGCCTTCGAGGGGGCGATCGACTTCGGCGTGCCGCACGACATCATCTACCCGCGCGTCCCGGGCGTGCTGCAGCGTTTCGCCGCCGCCTACCCGCGGGTGAAGCTGCAGCTCCACGCGCTCTACACCTCGGGCCTCAAGGAGCTCCTCGCCAAGGGCGAGATGGACCTCATCCTCACCACCGAGGGCACGCTCGACCCGGGCGGCGAGACGCTGCTGCGCGAGCCCCTCGTCTGGGCCGGCGCCCCCGGCGGCCAGGCCTGGCGGCAGCGTCCGCTGCGCTACGCCTCCTGCGGCAACTGCGTCTTCAAGCGCCCGGCGATCGAGGCGCTGGAACGGGCCGGCATCCCCTGGGAGCTCGCGGTCGATTCGATCTCGCCGGCCGCCGTCGACGCCAGCGTCGCCGCCGACCTCGCGGTCAGCGTGCAGCTGGAGAGCGGCGTGCCCGCCCGCTGCGAGATCGTCCGCCACGGCGGCGCCCTTCCCGACCTGCCCGACCACTATGTGAACATGTACGTGGCCCCGGGCCCGCGCGCCGCCCTCGCCGAACGGCTCGCCGAGATCATCCGCCAGGCTTTCGGCGTCGCCGAATGCCTCGCCGCCGAATAGCCGGCCGGCTTCCGGAGCGCCGTCAGGCCGCCGACCGTTGCTCGCGGTGGGCCACCAGGACGGCGAGCGCCTCGGGATGCGCATCGAGCACGCGCAGGGCGCTCGAGATCGCGTGGCTCGCCACGACGTCCCCGGCCTCGTATTTCTGGAATGCGTTCGGGCCTCCGCCGATGACGAGCCCGGCCTCCCGCTGGGAGAGCCCGAGCCGGCGGCGGATCCGCCGCACGTCCTCGGGAAGCAGGAGACCTTCCGCCTCCGCCTTCAGCCGGTGCAGCGCGCGGTCGGAAACCTTCATGTCCTCGCCGCCGTGGATCCCCTCCTCGACGCCTTCGGCATACCAGCCGGGCATGTCGATCACGATCGAGCGTCCCTTGTAGGAAAGCGTCATCGGCCGCGTGCCACGGGTCATGACGGCGCCCGTCTCGGGGCAGATGCGCTCATCCATCGTCCTTCTCCTTGAACGAAAGAAGCCGGAACTCCGTCACCGTATCGGCGACGAACTTGACGTAGAGCGTCCCGACCGGCGACGGCGCATGATAGACGTCCTGCCAGAGCTTGCTGTCGGCATGGCTGGTCATCGACTTGTAGAAATGCCGCCGTTCGAGGGCCTGGATCGTCTGGACGATGCCCTCCCGGTCGAAACCCAAGGCCGCCGCCGTTCGGACGGCCGTCGTCGTCGCTGCCAGGCGGGCGGGAGTCCGGAATGCATGCTGAATGGCCTTCAGGTCGTAGGTCGGCGCTTCTCCGTCATATGGCACCATGATGGTGTAATGTCAAGCCAGCGCCCTCACTCGATCCGCACCACCACCTTGCCCGTGGCCGCCCGCTCGCGCAGCAGCCGCAGCCCCTCGTTCGCCGCCGCGAGCGGCAGCACGTGGCCGACGTGCGGCCGCAGCCGCCCCATGCCGTGCCAGGCCATCAGCGCCTCGAGGCTGCCGCGCGCCGCGGCCGGATGCATCCGCACCCAGGCGCCGAAATAGAAGCCGATCACCGTCTGGTTCTTCACCAGCAGCCGGTTCGCCGGCACCCGCGGCACCTCGCCCCCGGCGAAGCCGATCGGCAGCACCCGCGCCCCCGGCCGCGCCGCCGCCAGCGCCGCCTCGAAGACCGCGCCCCCCACCGTCTGGTAGACGACGTCCGCGCCGCCCAGCGCCTTCACCTCCGCCGCGATGTCGGCCCCGGCGTCGAAGGTCGCCTGCGCCCCGGCGCCGGCGGCCACCGCCCGCTTCTCCTCCCCGCGCGCCACCGCCAGCACCCGCGCGCCCATCAGCGCGCCGAGCTCGACCGCGGTCAGCCCGACCCCGCCGGCGGCGCCGGTCACCAGCAGCGTCTCCCCCGGCCGCAGCCGTGCCAGCTCGGCGAGCGCGATATGGCTCGTGCCGTAGGCGACGAGAAAGCCCGCCGCCGCCTCGTCGCTCATCGCCTCGGGCACCGGGGCGCAGCCGGCCGCGGGCAGCACCACGTAGTCCGCCAGCCCGCCCGCGCCGCAGAGCCCGGCCACCCGCACCCCCTCGCCCGGCGCCACCACCCCCGGCCCGCGCGCGGCGACCGTGCCGCAGACCTCGATCCCCGGGGCGAAGGGGAGCGCCGGGCGCTCCTGGTAGCGCCCGGCCACCATCAGCGTGTCGGCGAAGTTCAGCCCGCAGGCGCGCACCCGGACCAGCACCTCGCCCGGCCCCGGCACCGGCACCGCCACCTCCGCCATGGCCAGCTCCTGCCCGAGGGCCTCGATCCGCATCGCCCGCATGCCCTTGCTCCCTCCGTCCGGCTGCGACACAAGACCATGCCGGAGCGGGAGAGGGAATTCCATGCGGGGCCCGGGAGGAGCAACCTGGCGCATTCTCGGCCAGCTCGCCGCGGCGGCGCTGGGGCTTGCGACGGTCCTCGTCGCGATCGCCTTCCTGCTGCCGCGCGACGTGACCGTCACCCGCCAGATCGTCATCGACGCCCCGCCGGCGGCGATCTTCCCGCACCTCGACTCGCTGCGGGTCGGCGACGGCCGGCAGGAGATCATCGTCCGCGAGCCCGACCAGCGCGTGGAGGCGGCGCTCGACCTGCCCGGCGTCCGCATCGCCACCGCCTGGCTGGCGCTCACGCCCGAGCCCGGCGGCACCCGCGTCACCTGGGGCATCCAGGCCGACATGGGCCCCTCGCCGCTCGCGCGCTACCGCGCGATCCGCTTCGACCGCCGGATCGGCCCGGAGCTCGAGCAGGGCCTCGCCGCGCTCGCGGCCCAGGTCGGGAGCGGCTGATCCGGGCGGAACCGCCCCCCTCCGCCCGCGTTCTGCCCGCATCATGCTGCCCGATCTCGCCGCCGATCTCGCCGCCGATCTCGCCCGGGAGGTCCGCGGCAGCGCATCGCTGCCGCTGCCGATCCTCGTGCTGCGCCTCCTCGGCGCCGCGCTCCTCTGCGCCGTCATCGGCTACGAGCGCGAGGCGAGCGCCCGCTCGGCGGGCCTGCGCACCAACATGCTCGTCGGCCTCGCCGCGGCCAGCTACGCCGTCATCACCTACGAGATGGCGGGGCTCTACGACGACCGCGGCGAGGCCCTGCGCATGGACCCGCTGCGCCTCGTCGAGGCGACCACCGCCGGCGTCGCCTTCCTCGCCGCCGGCATGATCGTCCTCAGCCGCGGCCGGGTGAAGAACCTCACCACCGGCGCGCTCCTCTGGCTCTCCGCCGCCATCGGCCTCGCCGCCGGCAACGGCCTCTGGGCCGTCGCCGTCCTCGCGACCTTCCTCGGCCTCGCCATCGGCCTCCTGCGCGGCGCGCAGCCGCAGAAGCCGGACGACGAGGATCGCGGCTGAGCGGAGCGGGCCGCATTACCGTATTACAATGTATAGACGCAAATAAAGTGATTACAAATCAACGCCTTGACCGCAGGGCACACGTGCCCGCCCCGTGCGCGCACGGTTGCCTTTCCCGCGCGCTGCGACTAAGGGGGCCCCTCGACCCCCGAGGAAAACCCCGATGGACATCCGCAACATCGCGATCATCGCGCATGTCGACCATGGCAAGACCACTCTCGTCGATGCCCTGCTGAAGCAGTCCGGCACCTTCCGCGAGAACCAGGCCACCGTCGAGCGCGCGCTCGATTCGGGCGACCTCGAGCGCGAGCGCGGCATCACCATCCTCGCCAAGGCCACCTCGATCGAGTGGCGCGGCCACCGCATCAACATCGTCGACACCCCCGGCCACGCCGACTTCGGCGGCGAGGTCGAGCGC
>NZ_CALLYO010000562.1 GCF_937858865.1 uncultured Amaricoccus sp.
CTCTCCCGGGTGATCTGCACGTCGTGCACATGGCTCTCCCGGAGCCCCGCCCCGGTGATGCGGACGAAGCGGCAGCCGGAGCGCATCGCCTCGATGGTGGCGTTCCCGGTGTAGCCCATCGCCGCGCGCAGGCCGCCGACGAGCTGGTGGAGGACGGTCCCGACCGCTCCCTTGTAGGGGACCTGGCCCTCGATCCCCTCCGGGACGAGCTTGTCGGCCGAGGCCTCCTTCTGGAAGTAGCGGTCGGCCGACCCCCGCGCCATCGCCCCGACCGAGCCCATGCCGCGGTAGGCCTTGAAGCTCCGGCCCTGGAAGAGGACGACCTCGCCCGGCGCCTCCTCGGTGCCGGCGAGGATCGAGCCCACCATGGCGCAGTGCGCCCCGGCGGCGATCGCCTTGGCGAAGTCGCCGGAGAACTTTATCCCGCCGTCGGCGATGACCACCTGGCCGGTCTTCTCCGCCTCGCCGGCGCAGTCGAGGATCGCCGTCATCTGCGGCACCCCGACGCCCGCGACGATGCGCGTGGTGCAGATCGAGCCGGGGCCGATGCCGACCTTGACCGCATCGACGCCCGCGTCGATCAGCGTTCGCGTCGCCCCGGCGGTGGCGACGTTGCCGGCGACGATCTGCACTGCGTTCGAATGTCGCTTCAGCCGCTCGACCGCCTCGGCGACGCTGCGCGAATGCCCGTGCGCGGTGTCGATCACCACCACGTCGACGCCGGCCTCGACCAGCGCCACCGACCGCTCGAAGCCTGCGTCGCCGACCGTCGAGGCCGCCGCCACGCGCAGCCGCCCGAGATCGTCCTTGGCGGCGAGCGGGTTCAGCACCGCCTGCTCGGTGTCCTTGAGCGTCAGGAGCCCGCTCAGCCGGCCGCCCTGGTCGACCACCAGCAGCTTCTCGATCCGCCGCGCCTCCATCATCCGCTTGGCCTCGCCGAGATCGGCCGGCTCGCGCAGCATGGCGAGGTTCTCGCCGGTCATCATCGCGCTCACCGGCGTGGCGTCGTCGGTCGCGAAGCGCATGTCGCGGTTGGTGACGATGCCGAGCACGACACCGCGCTCGTCGACCACCGGGAAGCCGGTGATCCGGTAGCGTTCCTGCAGCTCCTTGGCGTCCTTGAGCGTCTGGTCGGGCCGGAGCGTCACTGGCGCATAGACGACGCCCGAGACGAAGCGCTTCACCCGCTGCACCTCGGCGGCCTGCGCCTCGACCCCGAGGTTGCGGTGGATGACTCCCATGCCGCCCGCCTGCGCCATGGCGATCGCCATGCGCGATTCGGTCACCGTGTCCATCGCGGCGCTGATGAGCGGGATGTTGAGGGTCACGGTCGCGGTCAGCCTGGTGCGAGTGTCGGCCTGGGCCGGCAGCACCTCCGAAGGCCCGGGCACCAGGAGCACGTCGTCGAATGTCAGGGCTTCGCGCAGTTCCATCGCCTGAGTGTCCCCGCTGAAGATGAGGCCCGTCCTATCCCATGCACGCACGGAAATGGAAAGTGCATTGCGCCCCCCCCCCCGCGGCCGCTGTTTTGCCGGCGCCGGGGATCGGCTATCAGGGACGGGACGGCCAGCGCGGGCGGGGGGAGGAAGAGATGCAGCAGGAGAGCGCCGCCTTGGCGGGGCGGGGCGACACGGCGGCGGCGATCGCGGAGCTTTCGGCGCTCATCGGCGAGCGGCTCTCGACCGCGGCGGCGGTGCGCGAGCAGCACGGCAAGGATCTGACCTGGCACGCCGGCCACCCGCCGGACGCGGTCGCCTTCGCGCGCTCGACCGAGGAGGTCGCCCGGATCGTCGCGATCTGCGCGCGGCACCGGGTGCCGGTCATCGCCTACGGCACCGGGACCTCGCTCGAGGGGCATATCGAGGCGCTGCGCGGCGGGGTGACGATCGACCTCGCCGGCATGGACGCGATCCTCGAGGTCAATGCCGCCGACCTCGACTGCCGTGTGCAGGCGGGGGTGACGCGGAGCCGGCTCAACGCCGAGCTGCGCGACACCGGGCTCTTCTTCCCGATCGATCCCGGGGCGGACGCCTCGCTCGGCGGCATGGCGGCGACGCGGGCGAGCGGGACGAACGCGGTGCGCTACGGCACCATGCGCGAGGCGGTGCTGGGGCTGACAGGGGTGACGGCAGACGGGCAGGTGGGCCGGACCGGCGGGGGGGCGCGGAAGTCGGCGGCGGGCTATGACCTCACCCGGCTCTTCGTCGGCTCGGAGGGGACGCTCGGGATCATCACCGAGGTGCAGCTCCGCCTCTGGGGCATCCCGGAGGCGATCTCGGCGGCCGCCTGCTCCTTCGCCTCGCTGGCGGGGGCGGTCGACACGGTGATCGCCACGATCCAAGCCGGGGTGCCGATCGCGCGCATCGAGCTGCTCGACGAGGTGCAAGTCAGGGCCTGCAACCGGCATTCCGGGCTCGACCTGCCGGAGACGCCGACGCTCTTCTTCGAGTTCCACGGCTCCGGGGCCGGGGTGGCCGAGCAGGTCGAGTTCGTCGGCGAGATCGCCGGCGAGCACGGCGGGGCGGGCTTCCGCTGGGCGAGCCGCACCGAGGAGCGCAACCGGCTCTGGGCGGCGCGCCACGCCGCCTTCTGGGCCTGCCGCGAGCTGCGCCCCGGGGCCGAGGCGCGGGCGACCGACGTCTGCGTGCCGATCTCGCGGCTGGCCGAGTGCATCCTCGCGACCCGGGCCGACATCGACGCGGAGAAGCTGCTCGGGCCGATCGTCGGGCACGTCGGGGACGGCAACTTCCACGTCACCTTCCTGATCGACCCGAACGATCCGGGCGAGGCCGAGCGGGCCGAGGCGGTCAGCGACCGCATGGTGCGCCGGGCGCTCGCCATGGGCGGCACCTGCACCGGCGAGCACGGCGTCGGCTATGGCAAGATGGCCTATGTCGAGGCCGAGCATCCCGAGGGGGTGGTGCTGATGCGCAAGCTGAAGCGCGCCCTCGATCCCGACGACATCCTGAACCCGGGCAAGGTGATCCGCCTCGACTGAGGCCGCGGGGCGCAGGGTGGGCGCGCGCGCCCACCCTGCTATGATACTGGTTCCATTAGACAATCCAGATCA
>NZ_CALLYO010000563.1 GCF_937858865.1 uncultured Amaricoccus sp.
TGTTGGCGGGGCCCCTCGTCTGCTCGATAGGGTTTCTGCCTGTATGAAAGCCTTCGGGGAGGGTGCGTGACGGCCGTGTCGCGTATAGACGTTGTTGTCTATACGCTGGAAACATACGCGATATCGGGAGCGAACGTGCGCGGCCCCGTGGGCTCAGGGCGCCGGCCAGTCGTCGATCAGCGCCACGGCCTGGGCGGCGGAGTCGGCGAAGCTGAAGAGCCCGATGTCCTCGGGGGCGATCGTCCCGGCGTCGGCCAGCGCCTGCCAGTCGACCACCTCGGTCCAGAACTCCTCGCCGAAGAGCAGGATCGGCAGCCGCCGCATCCGCCCGGACTGGACCAGCGTCAGCACCTCGAAGAGCTCGTCGAGCGTGCCGAACCCGCCGGGAAAGACCGCGATCGCCCTGGCGCGCATCAGGAAGTGCATCTTGCGGACGGCGAAATAGTGGAAGTTGAAGCTGAGGTCTGGGGTGCCGTAGATGTTCGGCGTCTGCTCGTGCGGCAGCACGATGTTGAGGCTGATCGAGATGCCGCCGGCCTCGGCGGCGCCGCGGCTCCCCGCCTCCATGATCCCCGGCCCGCCGCCGGTGCAGACCACCCCCTCGCGGTTGCCGGTGGCGAGGGCGCGGATCGCGCAGAGCCGGGCGAACTCCCGCGCCTCCTCGTAGTAGCGCCCGAGCGCCGCCGTGGCGCCGCCCGCGCCGGTCGCCGGATCGTGGATGCGGGCGCTGCCGAACATCACCACCGTCGAGGCGATCCCCCGCTCGGCCAGCGCCATCTCGGTCTTCAGCAGCTCGAGCTGCAGCCTGACCGGGCGGAGCTCCTCGCGGGTCAGGAAGTCGGCGTCGCTGAAGGCGAGCCGGTAGCTCGGGTCGAGCGTCTGCGGCGTGCCGGGCACCCGGTCGCTCTGCTCGAGATCCTCGCGGGCATCGGGGAAGCGGCGCTGCGGCTCGCTCGGAATGGTCATGGGCGCGTCCAGATTGCCTCCGGTTTCCTGCCGGCTTATAGCTTGCGCCCCGCCCCCGCCAGAGCGAACCGGAAAGGCCGATCCCGATGACGAGCTTCGACCACACGAGCCTCGAGCGCGCCGTGGAGGCCGCCTGGGAGGCGCGCGACACCATCACCCCGCAGACCGGCGGCGCCGGGCGCGCGGCGATCGAGACGGCGCTCGAGGCGCTCGACAAGGGGATGCTGCGCGCCGCCGAGCGGCAGGCGGACGGCAGCTGGAAGGTGAACCAGTGGGCGAAGAAGGCGGTCCTCCTCGGCTTCCGCCTGCAGGACATGGGGGCGCAGTCCGGCGGCCCGCAGGGCGGCGGCTGGTGGGACAAGGTCGACTCGAAGTTCAAGGGCTGGACCGACCACGACTGGCGCGCCGCCGGCTTCCGCGCCGTGCCGACCGCGGTGGTGCGCCGCTCGGCCTATATCGCGCCGGGCGCCGTCCTGATGCCCTGCTTCGTCAACCTCGGCGCCCGGGTCGGCGAGGGGACCATGGTCGACACCTGGGCGACGGTCGGCTCCTGCGCCCAGATCGGTGCCCACGTCCACCTCTCGGGCGGCGTCGGCATCGGCGGCGTGCTCGAGCCGCTGCAGGCCGGCCCGACCATCATCGAGGACAACTGCTTCATCGGCGCCCGCTCCGAGGTGGTCGAGGGGGTGATCGTCCGCGAGGGCTCGGTGCTCGGCATGGGCGTCTTCATCGGCCAGTCGACGAAGATCGTCGACCGGGCGACCGGGGAGATCTCCTATGGCGAGGTGCCGCCCTATTCGGTGGTGGTGGCGGGCTCGCTGCCCGGAAAGCCCTTCCCGGACGGCACGCCCGGCCCGAGCCTCTACTGCGCGGTCATCGTCAAGCGGGTGGACGAGCGCACCCGCTCCAAGACCGGGATCAACGAGCTGCTGCGCGACTGATGCCGGAGGTCTACACCCTCCTCGTCGAGGTCGGCCGCAAGGCCGGCGACGGCCTGCCCGAGGGTGCGACCGGCGCCGCGCTGCTCTGCTATGCCGCCGGCGTCGACGAGGCCGAGGCGGTGCGCGAGACCGTCGCCGTGCTCAAGGTCGCCGAGCTCGCTCCGCTCGACGTCACCGGCTACGGCACGCTGGCGGAGCGCGAGGCGGCCGGCGCCGAGATCGCCTCCGAGGAGCGCGCGCTGATCGCGCGTGCCGGCGCCGAGAACGCCGTCGTCGTGGCCGAGATCACGCCATTCTTCGACTGAGCGGCGTTGGCCGTTCGAAGCTTGCAACGAAGAAACCGCCGTAAGCCATTGTCACGCCGGCTCGGCCTGGGCTTCCGGGTCGAACTCCCGGATGATCGTCGCCAGCTCGTGCTCGGCCACCCGCTGCGCCGCCTTCTCCGGCGCCAGCCACCTGGTCCGCCGCTGCCCGGTTTCCGGGAAGACCCGCAGCATCTCCTGCGCCTCGAGCGGATAGACCCGCACCACGCAGGGGATCCAGCGCTCGGGCCCGAGCCGCTTGGGATAGGTGTAGACGCCGATGCTGCGGCTCGACACCGTCCCGCGCAGCCCGGCCTCCTCGTAGGCCTCGCGCGCGGCCGCCTCCGCCTCGGTGCGGTTGCGCATCGGCCAGCCCTTGGGGATCACCCAGCGCCCGGTGTCCCGGCTGGTGATGAGCAGGATGCGCAGCCCCTTGGCCGTCCGGCGCCAGCAGAGCGCCCCGACCTGCAACCGCGGCGGCTGGCCCGGCGAGGAAGCGGCGGCGCGCGGGCGTTTCGTCTTGTCCTTGGTCATGCGCTGCGGCGGGCCTTCGGGAGCGGACTCCGTGTGTTACCCCCTTCCGTAGTAGAGTCCAACCACGTGCTCCGCCTCCGCGAAGAAGAGCCAGCGCAGGACGAGCATCCCCACCGCATGCAGGAGCGCCGCGGCCACGAGCGCGGCGGAAGCCGGCACGAGCGCGAGCGTCCCGGGCAGCACCACCGCCAGGAGGAGGCCGATCAGGCGGAGCTTGCCGGCGTGGCGCCGGCCGACGACATGGACCATCTCCCGCGTCAGGTAGTTGGCGCCGGTGTGCGGCGGGGCGAAGAGCCGCACCCGCCCGAGCGCCCCGAGGCCGGTGGCG
>NZ_CALLYO010000564.1 GCF_937858865.1 uncultured Amaricoccus sp.
GCCTGGCTGACGGCGCATGCGCTCGCCGACCGGCACGGCACCGCACCCGAAGCCCTCGTCCTCGCCGCGGTCCCGCCCCCGGGCACGCCCCCGGGCACGCCCCCGGGCACGCCCCCGGGCACGCCCGACGTCTTCGAGCCGGGCACCGGCAGCGACCGATACCCGATCTGCGCGGCCGGCATCGACATGCGCCACGTCGCCGACGACGAGGCCGCGCGGGCGCACCTCCTCGCGCGCGCCGCGGCGGACCGCGCGCTCATCGCCGGATGGTCGGCGCGCCCGGCCGCTCCGCTCGGCACCCGGATCGTCGCTCTGGCCGGCCGCGAGGACCCGACCGTCCCGGTCGCGCAGATGGCCGCCTGGGCGGCGCTGGCCGGCGGCGGCTTCGACCTCCGCGTCCTGCCGGGACCGCACCTCTTCCACCTGACCGACCCGGCCGCCACCGTCGCGGCCCTCTGCCGGACGACCGGCGCCGCGCCGCTGCGCTCGCACCTCGGCGCAAGGCCCGCGGCACGGGACCCCAGGCCGAAGGTCGGCGTCAGCCTCTTCTTCTTCTCCGCGGCCGGGCAGGCCGCCGACGCCGACCGCTACCGGCTCTTCGACAGCGCGGTGCAATACGCCGACCGCGCCGGCCTCGAGGCGGTCTGGATCCCCGAGCGGCATTTCCACCCCGTCGGCGGCCTCTTCCCGAACCCCTCGGTGCTCGCCGCCGGCGTGGCCGCCACCACCCGCCGGCTCCGCATCCGCTCGGGCAGCATCGTGCTGCCGCTGCACGACCCGATCCGGGTCGCCGAGGAATGGGCGGTGGTCGACAACCTCTCCGGCGGCCGCGTCGACCTCGGCGTCGTGCCCGGCTGGAACCCCAACGACTACGCGCTCGCCCCCGACGCCTACGGCGACCGCTGGGCCGAGGTCTTCCGGCGGCTCGACCTCGTCCGGCGCCTCTGGCGCGGCGAGGCGATCCCGCGCACCAACGGCCGCGGCGAGCCGGCCGAGATCCGCCTCTACCCCCGCCCGATCCAGCCCGAGCCCGGCCTCTGGATCGCCACCTCGGCGAACGACGCGAGCTTCGTGCGGGCGGGCGAGCTCGGCCTCAACGTCCTGACCGCGCTCCTCATCCAGACTGTGGAGGAATTCGCCGCCCGCGTCCGTCTCTACCGCGAGGCGCGCGAACGGGCCGGCCACGATCCGGAGGGCGGCGCGGTCACGCTCATGGTCCAGACCTGCGTCGGCGAGACCGACGAGGCGGCGCGCAGCATCGTCCGCGACCCGTTCGTCGGCTACATGCGCTCGGTGCAGAGCCTCTGGAAGCAGACCGTGGACGGCCTGCGCATCGACTCCGGCGCCAGCCAGGAGAGGCTCGAGGAGCTCATCTTCGAGCGGTACTTCCAGCGAAGCACGCTCTTCGGCTCGCTCGACACCTGCCTGCTGCGGGCGCGCGACTTCGTCCGGGCCGGGGCGACCGAGATCGCCTGCATGATCGACTTCGGCGTCCCGCAGCCGGAGAGCATGGCGAGCCTCGCCGGCATCGGCCGCCTCGCCGAGGCCCTCGCCGAGGGGGGCGAGCGGTGAGCGTCGACCGCCTCGCGGCGCTTTCTCCCGAGCAGAAGCAGGCGCTCCTGCGCGACCACCTGCGCCGCCGCGCGGCGGACGGCGCGGGGAAGCGCGCCCCCGACTTCACCCGCCAGAGCTACGACATGTTCATGCCCGGCGCCGACCCCGGGCTCGGCGAGATCCGGCGCTTCAACGCCTGGGTGGAAAGCAGCATCGCCGCCGGCCGCTACACCTTCGAGACCCCCCGCCGCGAGGCGCAGCGCCCCGAGAACGTCCTCGTGCGCGAGGATGGCGAGCGGCTGCCGGTCATCAACGTCGCGAGCTACAACTACCTCGGCCTCAGCTACCATCCCGAGGTGATCGCCGCCGCGAAGGCCGCGCTCGACCGCTACGGCCTCGGCGTCTCGAGCTCGCCCATCGCCGGCGGCACGATCCTGCTGCACGCCGAGCTCGAGCAGGCGCTCGTCGACTTCCTCGGGCTCCCTGGCCGCGGCGCCTCGCTCTTCACCACCGGCTACAACGTCAACACCGGCACCCTCTCGGCGATCATCAAGCCCGGCGGCCATGTCGTGCTCGACGCGGCGGCGCACATGTCGCTGGTCGAGGGCGCCCAGCTCACCCGCGGCGAGGTCCACACCTTCGCCCACAACGACCTCGGCGACCTCGAGCGCATCCTGCGCGGCATCACCCGCGACGGACCGAAGCGCATCCTCGTCTGCGCCGAAGGCGTCTACAGCTCCGACGGCGACTACGGCGATCTCGCTGGCATCGTCTCGGTCGCGCGGCGCCACGGCGCCATGGTCCTGGTCGACGAGGCGCATTCGGTCCTCGCCACCGGCCCCGGCGGGCGCGGCGTCGCCGCGCGGCAGGGCGTCCTCGGGGAGATCGACTTCTTCGTCGTCACCTTCTCCAAGGCGCTCGGCGCGCTCGGCGGCGCCGTGATCTGCCGGCGCGACATCGCCCGCTACATCAACTGGTACGCGCGCTGCCGGCTCTTCTCCTGCGGCCTCGACCCCGCCGTCACCGGCGGCGTGCTCCAGGCGCTCCGCCTGGGCGCCGCCGATCTGGGCGAGGCGCGCCGGGCGCGGCTGCGCGCCAACGCCGCGCGGCTGCGCGACCGGCTCGGCGGCCGGGTCCGGCTCATCGAGAGCGACAGCTGGATCGTCCCGGTCATCTACGGCTCCGACGAGCGGACCCTGCTCCTCACCGACCACATGCAGCGCGCCGGCCTCGAGACCAGCATCGTCCAGTATCCGGCCGTGCCCCGCCACCTGTCGCGGATGCGCCTCTTCGTCACCTCCGAGCACACGCCCGAGCAGATCGACCGCGCCGCCGCAATCATCGTCGAGGCAGCCCGGACCTTCGGCTTCGCCGGCCCGGACGGCACATCCGGCGAAGGTGGGTCCCTATGACCGCCGCCGCGACCGCGATACCGGGGGCCGGGCGCACGCCGTCCGCGGCCGCCCTCCTCCGCGACCTCTACCAGCCCCGCCCGGCCATCTACTGGACTGACCTTCTGCTCTCCGCCCTCCTCGGCTGGGGCGCCTTCGCCCTGTTCTGCCTGGCCGACTCCGTCCCGACCGGGGCCGCCTGGGCGGCGGTCTCGGTCCTCCTCCTCTACCGGGCACATCTCTTCGTCCACGAGCTCAGCCACGCGGCCCGGCGCATTCCGGGCTTCACCGCCGCCTGGAACCTGCTCGCCGGCTTTCCGCTCCTCGTGCCCTCGTCCTTCGCGGTCGGCGTGCACGCGCTGCACCACAACGCCCACGTCTTCGGGACGGCCGGCGATCCCGAATACCTGCCCTTCGCCCGCTCGCGCCTCCTCATCGTCCGCTTCCTCGCGCTGACGCTCATGTTCCCGATCCTGATGGCGGTGCGCTTCCTCCTGCTCGGCCCCGTGGCGCTCCTCGTCCCGCCGCTCCAGCGTCTCCTGGAACGCCATGCCACCTCGCTCGCGATGAACGCGGCCTTCGTCCGCAAGGTCACGCCCGAGGAGCATCGCACCATGGTCCGCGAGCAGGTCGGCATCCTCCTCTTCTGGACCCCGTGGCTCGTCCTGCTCCGGGCCGGCATCCTTCCCCCGCGCGTGATCCTCTGCTGGCTCGCGCTGGCGACGGCTATATCCCTCGTCAACGGCATCCGGGCGCTTGGCGCCCACCGCTACGAGGGCGCCGATCCCGAGTTCGACCGCGTCGGCCAGTTCGAGGATTCGATCGACACGCCGGGCGGCTGGTGGACCGGGCTCTGGGCTCCGGTCGGGCACCGCTACCACGCGCTGCACCATTTCGCCCCCGGCCTGCCCTACCACAATCTCGGCATTGCCTACCGCCGTCTCGGGGCGGCCGACACCTCCCCGCGGCTGCGCCACGACGTCGCGACGAGCCCGGGGCTCGCCGCCTCCCTCCGCCGCCTCTGGGGGCGCGCCGGGGAGCATGCGTGATGCGGCCGCCGGCCGATCGGCCCGCCGCGAAGGCCGTTAACGATGGTTTCGATCCGGTTACCGCGACATTGAATTATCCAGCAAAAACAATGCACCACCCCTCTGGGCACGCGTGCCCACCCCGTGCCCCCGCGACCGGGCCGACGACCGCCGTCGTCGTCTTCGACTTCGACGGCACGCTCACCGAGCGCGACACGATCCTGCCCTTCCTGCGCGCGGCCGCCGGGGATGGCCCCTTCCTGCGCGGCCTCCCCGCGCTCCTCCCCGCCCTGCTCACCCGCGGCCTCGGCCTCCTCGGAAGGACGGCCACCAAGGAGCGGCTCTTCGCCCGCTACCTCTCGGGGCGCCCGCTCGACGAGGTCCGCGCCGCCGGCCTCCGCTTCGCGCACGACCGCCTCCCGGGGATGCTCCGCCCCGCCGCCCTTCGCCGCCTCGAATGGCACCGGGCCGAGGGGCACCGCTGCCTCGTGGTCACCGCCTCGCCCGAGCTCTACGTCGCGCCCTGGGCCGCGGCCCGCGGGATCGAGGCGATCGGCAGCCGCCTCGCGGTCGACGCGGCCGGACGGCTGACCGGGCGCCACGACGGCCCCCCCTGCGAAGGCCCCGAGAAGCTCCGGCGCCTGCAGGCCCTCGTCGGCCCCGACGCCCGGATCCTGCACGCCTACGGCGACTCCTGCGGCGATGCCGCCCTGCTCCGCGCCGCCGAGCACGCCCACTGGCGCCAGTTCCCGGCAGCCGCGCCATGAAGCGGGTGGTCTCGGTCAGCCTCGGCTCGCCGGCCCGCGACCACGCCGTCACCCTCCGGCTGCGCGGCGAGGAGATCCGGGTCGAGCGCCGCGGCGTGAACGGCGACCTCGACGCCGCCGTCGCGCTCCTCCGCGCACTCGACGGCCGGGTCGACGCCATCGGCATCGGCGGCATCGAGTTCTACCTGCCGATCGGCCCGCGCCGCTACCACTGGCGCGACGCCAAGCGGCTGCGGCAGGCGATCCGCACCAGCAAGGTCGGCGACGGCAACGGCCTGCGCGCGCTCCTCGCCCGCCGGACCGTGTCCGCGCTCGAGCGACAGCTCCGGGCGGAGGGCCGGACCCTGGCCGGAATGCCCGCGCTCTCGACCACCGCGATCGCACGCTATGCCCTGGCCGAGGAACTGGTCCGCGCCGGCTGCCGCCTGACCTGCGGCGACTTCATGTTCGCCCTCGGCCTCCCCATCCCGCTCGACAGCCTCGGCAGCGTCCGCACGCTCGGCCGCATCCTGCTCCCCCTGGTCACGCAACTGCCCTACCGCTGGCTCTACACGCTCGGCGACGCCCAGCTCGCGCCCCCGGTCGAGAAATGGGCGAGTGCCTATGCCCGCGCCACGCTGATCGCCGGCGACTTCCTGCAGATCCGCGCGCACATGCCGCGCGACCTCCGCGGCAAGATCATCCTCACCAACACCACGACGCCGCGCGACGTCGACGACCTGCGCGCCCGCGGCGTCCGCCTGCTGGTCACCGAGACCCCCCGACTCGAGGGCCGCAGCTTCGGCGCCAACGTGATCGAGGCGCTGCTGCTCGCCCTGACCGACAAGCCGCCGGACCGGCTCGACCCGGCCGACCTCGATGCCCTCGCCGACGAGCTGGGCCTCCTGCCATCAGTCGAGATCCTGGCGCCCGCCGGCGACCGCGTGCCGGACAGAAAACCCGAGGCAGCCGCAGGCCTGCGGCGCACCGCGATCACTGGAGGAACGGGATGATGCGGACGAGACGACTTCTCTGCGCGAGCCTGCTGGCGCTGGCGATCGGGACGGGCGCGACAACGGCGGAAGAGCGAAGCATAGCCGGCAGCTTCGAGCTCGACGCCGTCGAGTTCTACAAGGTCCAGGTCGACGCCGACGACCCCTATCACCTTGCCGTCCTGACCCGGCAGGTCGGCAAGAACGAGAGCACCGGCCCGCACGCGTTCATGCCGGGCGCGGACGTGACGGTGACCAACGCCAGCGACGAGAAGGGAACCGCCTTCACCCAGCACGGCTACGCCGAGTTCCGGGACACCGATGGGGTCGCCCTCTTCGAGTTCACCGGCGAGGGGACGAGCCGCATCGACGGGGACCAGGTGACGTTCACCGGCAAGGGCACCTGGGAACTGACCAAGGCAACCGGCTCCTACGAAGGCAAGGCGGGATCCGGGACCCTGACCTTCAATGGCTCACCGGAGAACAGCGTCGTGCATTGGCAGGGATCGCTGCAATAGCCGCCCTTGCCACAGCAGGCTCAGATCATCCGCGCGTGGTCCCGCGAGGGGGCCGCGGTCAATCGATGATGTTGTAGCCGCCGTCGATATAAAGGACCTGGCCAGTCATCAGATGCGCAGCGTCGTGGGCGAGGAAGGCGCAGGCCATGCCGACGTCGTCGATGTCGACCAGCGCCCGCGCCGGCGACTTGACCTTGGCCTTCTCGAGCAGCTCGTCGAACTCTGGGATGCCCGAGGCGGCACGGGTGGCGAGGGGTCCGGGGGAGATCGCATGGACGCGGATACCCTTTGGCCCGAGCTCGGCGGCGAGGTAGCGGACGGCGGATTCGAGCGCGGCCTTGGCGACGCCCATGATGTTGTAGTT
>NZ_CALLYO010000565.1 GCF_937858865.1 uncultured Amaricoccus sp.
GGGGCTGGAAAGCGGCCATACGAATTGCGGCCGTGAGCGGAGGTTGATGCGGGGTTGCATGGGGCGCAGGCGTGCGGCCCCATGCGGCTTCGGGAGGGTCAGAGGAGGCCGTTGGCCTTCAGGATCTCGTCGGCGTTCTCCTTGGTGACGGTCAGGGTGTCGAGGACGACGGTCTTCGGCACCTCCTCGCCGTTCAGGTGCTTCAGCGCCTGGCGCAGGCCCTCGGCGCCCGGGGTCGCGTAGAGGAAGGTGGCGGCCAGCTCGCCGTTGTGGACCCACATCACCCCCTCGCCCGGCAGCGCGTCGATGCCGATGAAGAGGATGTCCTGCTCGCGGCCGACGTCCTTGGCGGCCAGGTAGGCGCCGTAGGCCATCGGGTCGTTGTGGCCGTAGACGAGGTCGATGTCCTCGTTGGAGCGCAGCGCGGTGGCCATGATGTCGTAGGCCTGGTCCTGCTTCCAGTCGCCGGACTGCTCGTTGAGCAGGTACTTGATGCCCGGCTCCTTGTCGGTGAACTCGTGGAAGCCGTCGTGGCGGTCGTGCGCCGGCTGGGTGCCCATGCCGCCCCAGATCTCGACGACGTTGCCGGCCGCCTTGCCGGGGCCGCCGAGGGCGTTGACGGTCCATTCGCCCGCCGCCTTGCCGATCAGCACGTTGTCGCCGCCGACGAACTGGGTGTAGCGGTCGGTGTCGACGTTGCGGTCGAGGACGAAAACCGGGATGCCGGCGTCGATCGCCTGCTCGACAACGCCGGTCAGGCCGGCCGATTCCTTCGGCGAGATCAGGAGGGCGTCGACCTCCTGGCGGATCAGGTTCTCGACGTCGGCGACCTGCTTCTCGGTGCGGTCCTCGCCGTCGGTGATGATAAGCTCGACCTCGGGGTGCTTCTCGGCCTCGGCGATGATGTCCTTGTTGAACTGGGCCCGCCACGGCTCGATGGTCGTGGCCTGGCTGAAGCCGATCGTCCACTTCTTGTCCTGCGCCCGGGCCATTCCCGCGGGCAGGTAGGCGGTGACGGTCAGGCCCGCCACGGTGGCGCCGGCCACCTGGATGAATTCACGACGTTTCATTTGCGCTCCCTCCATAGCGGCGAGGTTCGGTCTCGCCTTCCGGCGGCTCTCTGGTCGCCGGATCTCCGCGCGCCCGGTTGAGGCGCAGGTTCCCGAGGATTTCGCCGAGGTTGCGCTCCTGCAGGAGCACGGTGCCGACGATGATGAGACCCTTCAGCACGAGCTGGAGGTTCGAGTTGATGTTGTGGAGCTGCAGCAGGTTCGACAGCAGCCCGAAGATGAGGACGCCGGCGAAGGTGCCGGCGATGCTGCCCCGCCCGCCCATCAGGCTGGTGCCGCCGATGACGACGGCGGCGATGGCGTCGAGCTCGAGGCCGGTGCCGGCGTCCGGCTTGCCCTGGCGGTACTGCGCCACGAAGAGGACGGCGGCGACGCCGGCGAGCATGCCCTGGACGGCGTAGGTGACGATCTTGGTGCCGTTCACGTCGATGCCGGAGAGGCGCGCGGCCTCCTCGTTGCCGCCGATGGCGTAGAGGTAGCGGCCGAAGGAGGTGAAGCGCAGCACGGCGCCGTAGATGACGACCGCGGCGAGGAAGAAGAGGCCGGGGACCGGGACGATGCCCCAGACGAGGCTCCTCAGGACGTCGAAGCCGGCGACCGCGTTCGAGCCGGTGTAGACCGGCAGGACGGCGTTGTTCTGGCCGGCGGTGAGGCGGGCGAGGCCGAGGGCGGTCACCATCATCGCCAGGGTGACGATGAAGGGCTGCAGCCGCCCGCCGACGATGACGATGCCGTTGATCGCCCCGAAGAGCAGGCCGACCGCGGGAGTGACGAGGAGGACGCCGAGGACGCCGAACTTCGTCGCGACCTGCGGGATGGTGAACCAGAGGACGAGCGCCGCGGCGGCGGCGCCCGCGGCGAGGGGGAGGAGGGTGCCGCGGGTCATGTCGAGGCGCCTCTCGTCGCGGCGGCCGACGCTGCCGGTGGCGGCCATGCTGCGGAAGAGGAAGCGGGTGAGGGCGGCGAAGACGACGAGGGCGGTGAGCGCGAGCGCCGGAACGCCCATGGCGGCGGCCGGCGTCCAGCCGGGGACGGTCAGGAGCATGGCGCAGACGACCGAGCAGAGCGCCATGATCGAGCCGACTGAGAGGTCGATGCCGGCGGTCAGGATCACCGCGGTCATGCCGGTGGCGATGAGGCCGGTGATCGAGACCTGGCGCAGCACGTCGAGGAGGTTGCCGTAGGAGAGGAAGATGTTGTTGCCCTTGGACGAGACGGGCGAGGTGAGGACGCCGATCAGGAAGATGGCGGCGAGGCCCCACCAGAGCTTGCTGCGGGCGACGAGGCTCCACATCAGGAGGCGGCCCTGAGCGGGGCGGCGAGGTGCATGATCGCCTCCTCGCTGGCCTCGGCGCGGGTGAGCTCGCCGGTCTTGCGGCCCTGGGCCATGACCAGGATGCGGTCGGCGAGGAGGAGGAGCTCGGGCAGCTCGGAGGAGACCATCAGGATGGCGAGGCCCTCGGCGGCGAGGGCGCGGATCAGCGCGTAGATCTCCTGCTTGGCGCCGACGTCGATGCCGCGGGTGGGCTCGTCGAGGAGGAGGACGCGGGGCGCGGTGGCGAGCCACTTGCCGATGACGACCTTCTGCTGATTGCCGCCGGAGAGGGTGGCGGTCGGCTGCTCGATGCCGGAGCAGCGCACGCCGAGGCGGCGGACGGTGTCGATGGCGACCGCGGCCTCGCCGGCCGGGCGGCGGATGCCGAAGCGGGAGATGCACGGCAGGGAGGGAAGGGCGACGTTCTCGCGGATCGAGGAGTCGAGGAGCAGGCCCTCGCCCTTGCGGTCCTCGGTGACGAGCGCGATGCCGAGGCGGCGGGCGGCGCGCGGCGAGGGGATCTCGACCGGGCGGCCGTCGAGGTGGATCCGGCCGGAGGCCCGGCCGGGGGAGGCGCCGAAGAGGGTCTCGAGGATCTCGGTGCGGCCCGAGCCGAGCAGGCCGCCAATGCCGAGGACCTCGCCGGCGTGGAGGTCGAGGTCGACGCCGTGCAGGATCCGGCGCCAGCCGCGGCGGCCGGGGACCTCGAGGCCGAGGTTGCGGACGGAGAGGACGACGGGGCCTTTCGTCGCGGCCTCGGGCGGGCGGGCGGCGGTGTCGCGGCCAACCATGGCGGAGATGAGGCGGTCGCGCGACATCTCGGCGATCGGGGCGGTGAGGACATGGCGGCCGTCGCGCAGCACGGTGACGCGGTGGGCGAGGTCCATCACCTCCTCGATGCGATGGGAGATGTAGACGATGCCGACGCCCTCGGCGGCGAGCTGGCGGACGATGCGGAAGAGGCGTTCGCATTCCGCCGGGGAGAGGGCGGAGGTAGGCTCGTCCATGATGAGGATGCGGGCCTCGAGCGAGAGGGCCTTGGCGATCTCGACCAGCTGCTGCTCGCCCATGCGCAGGCCGGCGACGCGGGCGTCGGGGTCGAGGTCGATGCCGAGGCGGGCGAGGAGGGTGCGGGCGGCGGCGGACATGGCGCGGCGGTCGAGGAGGAGGCCGGCGCGGAGCGGCTCGCGGCCGAGGAAGATGTTGGCGGCGACGCTGAGCTCGGGGACGAGGTTCAACTCCTGGTGGATGATGGCGATGCCGGCGCGCTCGGCGTCGCGGACGGAGCCGATGGCGACCGGCGTGCCGTCGATCAGGATGTCTCCGGCGTCGGCGGGCTGGACGCCGGAGAGGATCTTCATCAGCGTCGACTTGCCGGCGCCGTTCTCGCCCATCAGCGCGTGGATTTCGCCGGCGCGGAGGTCGAAGTCGACCTGGTCGAGCGCGGTGACGCCGGCGAAGCGCTTGGTGATGCGCAGGGCGCGCAGCAGCGTCGCGGATTGCTCTCGGCTGGTCATGCCAGCGGCATCCTCCCCGTGCCGCCGCTCCCTCTCGCGGAGAGTCGGCCGCCGGCAGGCTAGGGCGGGAGGCGTGGGGCGGTCAAGGAAGCGCGAACCCGCTGGCAATCCGATTCCGGATTGCGCTAGCGTCCGGCGAAGGCCGGCGGGCTTTTCAGGGAGATGAGGCTTGGTCGTTCCGCAGATCGTCAGGCTGCCCGCGGACCCCGACTGGTGGCGGGGGGCGGTGATCTACCAGATCTATCCGCGCTCGTTCCAGGACTCGAACGCGGACGGCATCGGGGACCTGGCCGGGATCATCCACCGGCTGCCCTATGTGGCGAGCCTCGGGGTGGACGCGATCTGGATCTCGCCCTTCTTCCCCTCGCCGATGCTCGACTTCGGCTACGACGTGATGAACTACCGCGACGTCGATCCGATGTTCGGGACCATCGCCGACTTCGAGGCGCTGATCGAGCGGGCGCACGAGCTGGGGCTCCGGGTGATGATCGATCTGGTGCTGTCGCATACGTCGGACCAGCACCGGTGGTTCCGGGAGAGCCGGTCGAGCCGGGACAATCCGAAGGCCGACTGGTACGTCTGGGCGGACGCGAAGCCGGACGGGACGGCGCCGAACAACTGGCTGTCGATCTTCGGCGGGCCGGGGTGGGAGTGGGACAGCGAGCGGTTGCAGTACTACCAGCACAATTTCCTCAAGGAGCAGCCGGACCTGAACTTCCACGAGCCGGAGGTGCAGGAGGAGCTCTTGGCGGTGGCGCGCTTCTGGCTGGAGCGGGGGGTGGACGGGTTCCGGCTCGACACGATCAACTTCTACTTCTGCGACGCCGAGCGGAGGGACAATCCGGTGCTGCCGGTGGAGCTGCGCGACTATTCGACGGCGCCGGCGGTGAACCCCTACAACTGGCAGGAGCATCTCTACGACAAGAGCCGGCCGGAGATGATTCCCTTCCTGCGCCGGTTCCGGGCGGTGATGAGCGAGTTCGGCGACATCGCGGCGGTGGGCGAGGTGGGGGATGCCCAGCGCGGGATGGAGATCATGGGGGAATATACCCGCGGCGACGACCTGATGCAGATGTGCTACGCCTTCGAGTTCCTCTCGCCGGATGCGCCGAGCGGGCGGCGGGTGGGGCAGGTGCTCAGGCGGTTCGCGCAGGTGGCCTCGGACGGGTGGGCCTGCTGGGCCTTCTCGAACCACGACGTGGAGCGGCACGCGACGCGCTGGCGGATGGAGGAGCCGGAGCTCCGGGTCTATCTCGCGCTCATCCTGTCGCTGCGGGGGTCGGTCTGCCTCTATCAGGGGGAGGAGCTGGGGCTGACCGAGGCCTATGTGCCGTTCGAGGAGCTGCAGGACCCCTACGGCAAGCGGTTCTGGCCGAAGTTCCGCGGGCGGGACGGGTGCCGGACGCCGATGCCGTGGCTGGCCGACAACAGCTATGCCGGCTTCAGCGACGTGCGGCCCTGGCTGCCGGTGGCGCCGGAGCACGTGCTGCGGGCGGTCAGCGTGCAGGAGGGCGAGCCGGAGTCGATGCTGAACTTCTACCGGCGGATGCTGGCCTGGCGGAAGGCGCGGCCGGCGCTCGCCAAGGGGGGGTTCGCGCTGCAGGAGACCTCGGACAGCCTGATCTCCTACGTGCGGACGCTGGGGGCGGAGTCGGTCTTCTGCGCCTTCAATCTCGGGCCCGATCCGATCGTCGCGACGCTGCCCGAGGGGGCGTGGCGGATGATCGAGGACACCGGTTTCGCCGGCGCCATCGTCGGGCGGCAGGTCGAGCTGCCGCCCTTCCAGGCGGTCTTCGCAGAGGCAGGGTGAGCGTCGCGCACACCCGCGCACGTGTGCCCACCCGGCAACCATATGGAATCACGGGAATTTTTTCGCGTATAGACGTTGTATAGACGCATGGCGCGGCGAATTGCCGGGCGGCGTGAAGTAGCTGTTGAATTTCTCACGTGGATTGATTAATCAGGCGGGCGCCGGCCGGGCCCGGGGATGCCGGCGCGCGGAAGCGGGCCTTGCGCCGGGCCGGGGGTCGGATCATGTCTGGACCGGGGCGACAGCGCGCGCCGGCCGGGGCCTGGAGGGCCGTCGATGTTTCTGGTCTGCGGAGAGGCGCTCTTCGACTTCTTCCTCGAGAGCGAGGCAGGCCCGGCGGCGGCGACGTATGCCGCGCGCGCCGGCGGCTCGCCCTTCAACGTGGCGATCGGGCTGGCGCGGCTCGGCCAGCCGGCGGCGCTCCTGACCGGGCTCTCGGGCGACCTGCTCGGCCAGCGGCTCAGGCAGGTGCTGGAGGCGGAGGGGGTCTCGACCCGCTATGCGATCCCGACCGACCGGCCGACGACGCTGAGCCTCGTCGGGCTCGACGCGGCAGGGGTGCCGGCCTACCAGTTCTACGACAACGGCTCGGCCGATACCGGGGTCGAGGTCGCCGACCTGCCGGCGCTCGGGCCGGAGGTGGCGGGGCTGCACTTCGGCTCCTACTCGCTGGCGGCGGCGCCGGTCGGAGACGCGATGGCGGCGCTGGCGCGCGGCAAGAACGGGCGCTTCGTCTCGCTCGATCCGAACGTGCGGCCGACCGTCGAGCCCGACATGGATGTCTGGCGCGAGCGGCTCGGCGTGCTCTTCCCGCTCGCAGACCTGGTGAAGATCAGCCGCGAGGATCTCGCGCTGCTCTGGCCGGGCCGATCCCCCGAGGCGCTGGCGGCGGACGTGCTCGCGCAGGGTGCGGGGCTCGTGGTGGTGACGGACGGCGGCGAGGCGGCGCTCGGCTGGACCCGCGGCGGGCTCTTCGCCTCGGCCCTGCCGCCGGAGGTGCGGGTCATTGACACCGTGGGCGCCGGCGACACCTTCCAGGCTGCGCTCATCGCGCGGCTGATGCGCGATCCCGCCGGCCCGAAGGCGGCCCTCGCCGGGCTCGAGGCCGAGAGCCTCGCCGGGCTCATAGGCCATGCCGCGCGGGCCGCGGCGATCACCTGCTCGCGGCGCGGCGCCGACCTGCCGCGGGCCGCCGAACTGACCGATTGAAGGAGACGCCGCATGGTCTCGACCGTCATCCCCGTCCCGCCGTTCGACCTGGTGATCTTCGGG
>NZ_CALLYO010000566.1 GCF_937858865.1 uncultured Amaricoccus sp.
TCAGCCGCGCCGGAGGAGGTAGGCGTCCATGATCCAGCCGTTGGCGGCGCGCGCCGCCGCGCGGGTCTCGGCGATGCGGCCGGCGACCTCGGCGAGCGGCCCGGCGACGAGGATCTCGTCCGGCATGCCGAGGTAGGCCCCCCAGTAGATCGTCACCCCCTCCGGGTCGATCGCGCGGAAGGCGCCGTCGCCGTCGAGGAGGACCGCCGTCGTCTCCGCAGTCGCCCCGGCCCTGGCGCGCCCCTCGGCCAGCCGGCGGCCGGTGGTGATCTCGACCGCGCCGCCGATGGCGTTGAGCGGGATGGCGTGGCGCGCTGCGAGCACCTGCAGGCTGGTGATCCCCGGGACCACCCGGCGCGCGAAGGCGAGGCCGTCCGCCGCGAGCAGGTCGAGGATGCGCAGTGTGCTGTCGTAGAGCGAGGGATCGCCCCAGACGAGCAGCGCGGCGCGGCCCGTCTCCGGCTCGAGCAGGCGGCGGTAGCGGGCGGCGATCTCGCGGTGCCAGGCGTCGACCCCGGCGCGGTAGCCGCCGGCGGCGTCGCGCACCGGCATGTCGAACTCGACGATGCGGGTGGCCGGGTTCTCGAGGAACCGCTCGCAGATCGCCCGGCGCAGGTCGGCGAGGTCGGCCTTGGCCGCCCCCTTGCGCGGGATCAGCACCAGGTCGGCGGCGTTGAGCGCCCCGATGCCCTCCACCGTCATATGCTCGGGGTTGCCGGTGCCGATGCCGATGACGACGATCTCGAGCATGCGCCTCACTCCATGGCGATGGCGTGGAAGAAGGTGCCGGTGACGTTGCCGCGGCGGGCGCCCGAGACCCCGAGCGGCCGGCCCTCGCCGTCGGCGAGCTCGGCGAGCGGCGGATCGTCGCCCGGCTCGGTCACGCGCGAATAGTGGAACTCGTGGCCGCGGATCCGCGCGCCGGCGGGGCCGATCGGCGCGGCGCCGATCAGCCGGGCCTGCCGGTAGCCGAGGTTCATCCGCCGCTGCGCGTAGCTGGTGACCTGGCCGAGGAGGCCGGCCATCGGGTGGGTCACGCCGCCCGCGTCCTCGATGGCCCGGCCGAGCACCATGAAGCCGCCGCACTCGCCGTGGACGCTTCCGGTCGCGGCGAAGCGGCGCAGGCCGGCGAGGAAGCGCCCGGCCGCCGCCAGCCGGCCGGCGTGCAGCTCCGGGTAGCCGCCCGGGAGCCAGCAGGCGTCGCAGGAGGGGTCGGGCGCCTCGTCGGCGAGCGGCGAGAAGCGGAGGATCTCGGCGCCGGCGGCGCGCCAGTGGCCGAGGACGTGCGGGTAGACGAAGGCGAAGGCGGCGTCGTCGGCGAGCGCGATCCGCTGGCCGGGCGGCGGCAGCGCGGCCACGGCGCTGCCGCCCGCGTCGAGCGGCCGGGCGAGCGTAAGCACCGCGTCGAGGTCGATCGAGCGGGCCATCACCTCGGCCAGCCGCTCGATGAAGGCCTCGAGCGCGGCATGCTCGCGCGCCTGGACGAGGCCGAGGTGGCGCTCGGGCAGGGCCATGTCCGGGTTGCGGTGGACGGCGCCGACCACCGGCAGGCCGAGCGCCTCGACTGCGGCGCGGCAGAGCCGCTCGTGGCGCTCGCTCGCCACCTGGTTCAGCACGACGCCGGCGATCCGCACCCCCGGGTCGTGGCTCGCAAAGCCGCGGGCGATGGCGGCGACGGTCTGCGACTGCCCCGAGACGTCGAGGACGAGGAGGACCGGCACCCCCCAGGCGCGCGCGAGGTCGGCGGCCGCGCCGCTGCGGCCGGGGGCGGCCGGCACGCCGTCGAAGAGGCCCATCGCGCTCTCGATCACGAGCACCTCCGCCTCGGCCTGCGCCGCGGCGAGGTGGCCGAGGAAGGCGGGGGGCATCGCCCAGCTGTCGAGGTTCACCCCCGGCGCGCCGGTCGCGGCGGCATGGAAGCCCGGGTCGATATAGTCGGGCCCGGACTTGGCGCCGCGCACGGCGAGCCCGCGGCGGGCGAGCGCGCGCATGAGGCCGATGGCGACGCTGGTCTTGCCCGAGCCCGAGCGCGCGGCCCCGACGATGAAGGCCCGCGCGGTCATGCCGGCGCCGCCGCGGCGGCGACCGCCAGCAGCTCGTCGCGGAGCGCGACGATGGCGCCGACGACGATGACGGCGGGGGGGCGGATGCCTTCCTCGGCGGCGCGGGCGGCGATCGAGCCGAGGTCGGCGACGAGGATGCGCTCGTCCGGACAGGTGGCCGAGGCGATGACGGCGGCGGGCGTCGCGGCGGGGAGGCCGCCTTCGACCAGCGCCGCGGCGATCTCGCGGAGCGCGCCGAGGCCCATGTAGACGACGATCGGCTGGCCGGTGCGGGCGAGGGCGGCCCAGTCGAGGTCGGCGGCATGGCCGGTGGCGAGGATCAGCGCCCGGCTCACCCCGCGCTGCGTCGCCGGGATGCGGGCGGCGGCGAGGGCGGCGAAGGCCGAGGTGACGCCCGGCAGCACCCGGAACGGGATGCCGGCGCGGGCGAGCGCCAGCGCCTCGTCGCCGCCGCGGCCGAAGATGTTGGGGTCGCCCCCCTTGAGGCGGAGCACCCGCCTGCCGGCGCGGGCGAGCGCGACCAGCAGGGCGTCGATCTCCTCCTGCGGCGTCGAGGGTCGGCCGCTGCGCTTGCCGACGAAGTGCAGCGCGGCGCCCTCCGCCGCCCGCAGCGCCGCCGGGTCGACCAGCGCGTCGTAGACGACCGCCTCGGCCGCGGCGAGCGCCGCGACGACGTCGAGCGTCAGGTAGCCGAGCCCGCCCGGCCCCGCACCGGCGAGCCAGACGTGGCCGGGCTCGAAGGCGGGGAAGTCGGGCGCGAGGCGGGCGAGCGCGTCGGAGAGCCGGGTCATGGCCCCTCCCGCCCGCGGAAGCGGCGCTGGTAGCCGGCGTCGTAGAGCGCGCTCTCGCGGAAGCCGGCGGCGGCGAGGCCGGGGCCGACGAAGACGATGGCGGTGCGGTCGATCGGGTCGGCGGCGACGGCCGCCTCGATCGTCGCGAGGGTGCCGCGCAGGACGCGCTCCTCGGGCCAGGTGGCGCGGGCGACGATGGCGACCGGGCAGTCGGGGCCGTAGAGCGGGACGAGCTCGGCGACGACGCGGGGGAGCGCGTGGATCGCGAGGTGCACCGCGAGCGTCGCCCCGGTGGCGCCGAAGCCCGCCAGCGTCTCGCCGGGCGGCATCGCCGAGGCGCGGCCGGGGACGCGGGTGAGGACGAGGCTCTGGGCGATCTCGGGGATGGTGAGCTCGCGGCCGAGCGCGGCCGCGGCGCCGGCGAAGGCCGGGACGCCCGGGGTGAGCGTCCAGGGGATGCCGCGGGCGTCGAGCCGGCGCGTCTGCTCGGCGAGCGCGCTCCAGATCGAGAGGTCGCCCGAGTGGAGACGGGCGACGTCCTGCCCGGCGGCATCGGCGGCGACGAGCTCGGCTTCGATCTCGTCGAGCGAGAGGGGGGCGGTGTCGACGAGCCGGGCGCCCGGCGGGCAGTGGGCGAGGAGCGCCGCGGGCACCACCGACCCGGCGTAGAGGCAGACCGGGCAGCGGGCGAGGAGGTCGCGGCCGCGGAGCGTGATGAGGTCGGCCGCGCCGGGGCCGGCGCCGATGAAGTGCACGGTCATCGGCGGTCCTCGGCGACGGCGATGGCGCAGGTGACGCGGCCGGCGACGATCCGCGGCCCGAGGAGCCGCGCCGACGGCCCGGCCGCCCC
>NZ_CALLYO010000567.1 GCF_937858865.1 uncultured Amaricoccus sp.
GAGCCGCGCCGTCTCCTCGAGCTCCTCGGCCGCGAAGACGGCGTCGCGGAAGGTCTTCGCCGACACGACGGGCCCGTGGTTGGCGAGGAGGACAGCCGCCGCGCCGGCAGCGCGGGCGGCGATCAGCGGCGCGACCTCGGCCGAGCCCGGGCGGGTGTAGGGGACGAGGGGGACGCGCCCGACCCGCATCACCACATAGGGGGTGATCGGCGGGATGGCGTCCTCCGGGTCGGTGTCGGCGAGGCAGGAGAGCGCGGTGGCATAAGTCGAATGCAGGTGCACGACCGCGCCCGCCTGCGGCCGGGCGCGGTAGAAGGCCATGTGCAGCGGCACCTCCTTGGTCGGCGGCTCGCCCGCGACATGCGCGCCGGAGGGGTCGAGCTTGGCGAGCCGGGCCGGCTCGAGGAAGCCGAGGCAGCTGTTGGTCGGGGTGGCGAGGAAGCCGTCGGGCAGGCGCGCCGAGAGGTTGCCGGAGGAGCCCGCGGTCAGCCCGCGGGCGAAGATCGAGGCGGCGAGCCGGCAGATCTCGTCGCGGAGCGCCCGCTCCTCGCCGGTCATCCCCGGCCCTCCAGCACCTCGAGCGCCCGGGCGAGGAAGTCGTCGGCGCCGAAGTTCCCCGACTTCAGCGCCAGCGCCAGCCGCGGCGCGCCGAGGGTGGCGAGCGCCGGCACGCCGGGGTCGATCTCCGGCCCGATGGCGAAGGCGGCCTTGCCGAGCGCGCCGGCTACCGCCCCCGAGGTCTCGCCGCCGGCGGCGACGAGACGCACGACGCCGCGCGCGACGGCCTCCCGGGCGAGGTCGGCGAAGATGCCCTCGTAGCCGGCCGCCAGCCGCTCGCGGCCGTGGCGCGCCTGGGCGGCGGCGACCGCCTCGGGGGCGTCGCTCGAGGTCACCATCGGCGCGGCGTCGCGGTTCGCCTCTATGAAGGCGAGGGCGCGGGCGAGGCCGGCCTCGGGGGCGAGCGCATCCTCGGCGGCGAGGCGCAGCGTCGGATGGGCGCGGGCGTACTCGGCCACCTGCCGGAGCGTCGCGGCCGAGCAGCTCCCGGCCAGCACCAGCGCCGGCCCCGGCTGCCCGGCGAAGCCGCCGGCGCCCCCGGCCGGGGCGATGCCGAAGTTGCCGGGCAGGCCGAGCAGGATGCCCGAGCCGCCGGTGACGAGCTGGTGGCCGCGCGCGGCCCGTCCGAGGCGCAGCAGGTCGTCGTCGTCGATCGCGTCGGCGACGACGAGCCGCACTCCCTGCCCGGCCAGGCGGGCCAGCGCCGCGTCGGCGTCGCCGCGCAGGGCGGCGAGCGGCAGGTGGCCGACCGGGAGCCGGGTCTGGTGGCCGAGCCAGCGGCGGAGGTCGGGGTCGGTCATCGGGGTCAGCGGGTGCTTCTCCATGCCCGACTCGCTCAGCAGCCGGTCGTGGACGAAGAGATGCCCCTGGTAGATCGTCCGCCCGGTGGCCGGAAAGGCCGGGCAGACCAGGGCGAGCGCGGCGCCGAGCTCGGCGAGCAGCGCCTCGGCCACCGGGCCGATGTTGCCCTCCCGCGTCGAGTCGAAGGTGGAGCAGTATTTGAAGGCGATCTGCTCCGCCCCCTGCCCGACCAGCCAGCGGCAGGCGGCGAGGGACTGCGCCACCGCCTCGGCGGCCGGCACCGAGCGGGTCTTGAGCGCGACGACGGCGGCGTCGATCCCCGGCGCCACGGCCCCCTCCGGCACGCCGGCATGGAGCAGCGTGCGGGCGCCGGCGCGGGCGAGGGTGTTGGCGGCGTCGCTCGAGCCGGTGAAGTCGTCGCCGATGACCCCGAGCCTCATTCCTTCACGGCGCCCGTCATCGAGGAGACGTAATAGTCGACGAAGAAGGAGTAGAGGATGACGACCGGCAGCGAGCCGATCAGCGCGCCGGACATCAGCGCGCCCCATTCGTAGATGTCGCCGCGGACGAGCTCGGTCAGGACGCCGACCGGCACGGTCTTGTTCTCCGAGGAGGAGATGAAGGTCAGCGCGTAGATGAACTCGTTCCAGGAGAGGGTGAAGGCGAAGATGCCGGCCGAGATCAGGCCGGGGATGGCGAGGGGCAGGATGACCTTGGTCAGGATCTGCCAGCGCGAGGCGCCGTCGACCAGCGCGCTCTCCTCGAGCTCGAAGGGGATCGAGCGGAAGTAGCCCATGAGCAGCCAGGTGCAGAAGGGGATGAGGAAGGTCGGATAGGTCAGGATCAGCGCGAGGCGGGAGTCGAAGATGCCGACCTGGAAGACGATGAAGGCGAGCGGGATGAAGAGGATCGAGGGCGGCACCAGGTAGGCGAGGAAGATCAGGAGCCCGGTGACCCGCGCGCCGGTGAAGCGCACCCGCTCGATGGCGTAGGCGGCGAAGACCGAGGCGGCGAGCGCCAGCACGGTCGAGGCGACCGAGACCAGGATCGTGTTCCAGAGCCAGCCCGGATAGGAGGTCTCGAGGAAGAGGTACCTGATGTGCTCGAGCGTCGGCCCGACCACCCAGAAGGGGCTGTAGTCGGTGTAGTTGGTCAGCTGGTGGTTCGGCTTCACCGCCGTGATCGCCATCCAGTAGAAGGGGAAGAGCAGCACGAAGACGAAGACCGCCAGCGGCAGGTAGGTGACCAGGATCCGCCGCGGCAGGCTGTTGTACTGCTCCATGCCGACGATGTCGTCGACCGGGGCCTGGGCGGCGCGGGCGGCGGCGAGCGCCTCGGACACGATCTCCTCCCCGACCTCGGCCCTGCGTTCCCCGGCCATCAGTCGCTCCCCCCCTGCTGCCACCTGCGCCGCTGCAGGCCGAAGAAGCTGAAGAGGATCGCCGCCAGCAGGAAGGGGATCATCGCCACCGCGATCGCCGCCCCCTCGCCGAGCTGCCCGCCGGGGATCGCCCGCTGGAAGGAGAGGGTCGCCATCAGGTGGGTCGCGTTCACCGGCCCGCCGCGGGTCAGCACGTAGATGAGCTGGAAGTCGGTGAAGGTGAAGAGCACCGAGAAGGTCATCACGACCGCGATGATCGGCGTCAGCAGCGGCAGCGTCACCCGCCGGAACCGCTGCCAGGCGGTGGCACCGTCGAGCGCCGCCGCCTCGTTCAGCGACTGCGGGATGGTCTGCAGCCCGGCGAGCAGCGAGATGGCGACGAAGGGGATGCCGCGCCAGACGTTGGCGGCGATCACCGACCATCGCGCGTTCCACGGCTCGCCGAGGAAGTTGATCGGCGCCGAGATCAGCCCCCACTTCATCAGCACCCAGGAGATGATCGAGAACTGGCTGTCGAATATCCACCAGAAGGCGAGCGCGGACAGCACCGTCGGCACCACCCAGGGCAGCAGCACGATGGCGCGGAAGAAGTTCTTCAGCGGCAGCTTCTCGTTCAGGATCAGCGCCAGCCAGAGCCCGAGGCCGAACTTCAGCACCGAGGCGACCACGGTGTAGAAGATGGTGTTGAAGACCGACAGCCGGAAGACGCTGTCGTTGAAGAGCCAGATGTAATTCTCGAGCCCGACGAAGATGCCCTCGCGGCCGATCCGCGCGTCGGTGAAGCCGAGCCAGACGCCGAGCCCGAGCGGATAGGTGAGAAGGCAGAGCAGGAAGACCGCCGCCGGCAGCATGAAGATGAGCCCGAGGCCGTTGCGGCTCTCGGTCAGCCAGTAGATCAGGCCCCCGCGGCTGCTGCCCGCCATCCGTCACCTCCCCGGAAAGGGCCGGCGGGCGGGACGCCCGCCGGCATGGCCGTCTCAGCCGTAGTAGCGGCCCGCCCGCTTGGCGGCGTTGGCGATCGCGTCGTCGGCCGAGGCCTGGCCGGTGACCGCCTCGGCGAACATGTCGACGAGGACGTAGTCGGCCATCACCCCGGCCGAGGCGTAGCCGAGCGGCCCGGCGTAGCCGTTCGGGCGCAGCGTGGCCGAGGCCTTGGCATAGGGCGCGTGGATCGGGTTCGAGGTCCAGACCGGGTTGTCGGCGAAGCCCTTGGCCGCGCCGCAGCAATAGGCGTTCGCCCCCTCGATCCAGGCGTTCATCCGCCCGGTGTCGTACATCCACGCCAGGTAGGCCATCGCCGCCTGCGGGTACTTGGTGTGGTTGAAGATCGAGATCGAGGTGGTCTGGTGCAGCTCGACCGACTCGCCCACCGGGCCGATCGGCAGGTTCACCGTGCGGATGTCCTCGGCGATCTCGGCCATCGCCGGGTCGTTCTTGGCGGCATAGTAGAGCGAGACGCCGTTCGCCGTCAGCGACACCTGCCCGGCCAGGAAGGCGCGGTTGTTGTTGATGTCGAGCCAGCTCTCGGTGCCGGGGATGAAGGTGGCGTAGAGCTGCTTGGCGTACTCGATCGCCGCGCGGGTCTCGGCGCTGTCGATGCCGACGGTCGAATCCTCGTTGATCATCCTGCCGCCGTGGCTCCACAGCAGCCAGTGGGCGTAGTTGTTGCCGTCGCCGACCGCCTTGCCGTGCGGGAAGCCGGCGGGCGTGCCCTTGGCCTGCAGCGCCTTGCAGAGCTCGAGGAAGCCCGCGGTGTCGTTCGGGAACTCGGAGAAGCCCGCCGCCTCCATGTGGCTCTGCCGGTAGCAGATGGCGTTGCCGATGGCGCAGAGCGGCATGGCGATGAAGCGGTCGTTGTGCACGGCATAGCCGCGCGGGCCGTCGTACCAGCCGCCGTTGGCCGCCCCGACCGCCTCGGCGAGCTCGGTCACGTCGACGAGCTTGTCGGGATACTGGAAGGGGTCGTCGAACCAGCTCATCACCATGTCGGGGCCCGAGCCGACGTTGGCGGCGACCGCCGCCTTGGGCCGCACGTCCTCCCAGCTCTCCTGGTCGACCTGCACCTGCACGCCGGTCGCCTCGGTGAAGGCGCGGGTGTTGGCGTTCCAGGCCTCCTCCTCCGACTTCACGAAGGGCACCCAGCGCAGCAGGCGCAGCGAGGCGCCTTCCTCGGGCGTGTAGGTCGGCACCTCCTGGGCGAAGGCGCGCGGGATGCCGAGGGCGCTGGCCGCGGCCAGCCCGGCGGCGCCGGCCATCAGGTCGCGGCGGGTGATGTTGCTCATCGGATGTAACCTCCTTGTTCGCGGGATTGGGATTTGATCGAGCGGCGGCGGCCCCGCAGCCGCGCGCCTTCAGGCCGAGAGGCGCGCCCCCGAGCCTGCATCGAAGAGGTGGGTCGCCTCGGCGTCGACGCGCACGCGGATCTCCTCGCCGGGCGCCGCCCGCACCCGCTCGCGGAAGACCCCGACGATCTCGGTCGCGCCGATATGGCCGAGGACGTGCGTCTCCGAGCCGGTGGGCTCGACGACCTCCACCCGCAGCGGCACCTCGCCGCCGAGGTGCATGGATTCGGGGCGCAGGCCGTAGACGACCGGCCCGCCCGGCGCCGCGGCGGGCGGCCGCGCCACCGGCAGCGCGATCCCGTCGCCGGTCACGAAGCCGCCGTCGGCCAGCCGCCCGGTCAGCATGTTCATCGCCGGCGAGCCGATGAAGCCGGCGACGAAGAGGTTGGCCGGCTGGTCGTAGAGCTCGAGCGGCGCGCCGATCTGCTCGACCCGGCCGTCGTGCATGACGACGATCTTGTCGGCCATCGTCATCGCCTCGATCTGGTCGTGGGTGACGTAGACCGTCGTCGTCTTCAGCCGCTGGTGCAGGTTCTTGATCTCGGCCCGCATCGAGACGCGCAGCTTGGCGTCGAGGTTCGAGAGCGGCTCGTCGAACAGGAAGACCTGCGGGTCGCGCACGATGGCGCGCCCCATGGCGACGCGCTGGCGCTGGCCGCCGGAGAGCTGGCGCGGGTAGCGCTCGAGCAGGTTGGAGAGCCCGAGGATCTCGGCGGCCGGCTTCACCCGCGAGGTGATCTCGGCCTTGGGCGCGCCCTTCAGGGTCAGCGAGAAGGCCATGTTCTCGGCGACGGTGAGATGCGGGTAGAGCGCGTAGTTCTGGAACACCATGGCGATGTCCCGCTCCTTCGGCGGCAGGTCGTTCACCACCCGGTCGCCGATGCGGATCTCGCCCGAGGTCACATGCTCGAGCCCGGCCAGCATGCGGAGCAGCGTCGACTTGCCGCAACCGGAGGGGCCGACGAGGACGACGAACTCGCCCTCCGCGATGTCGATCGAGACGCCGTGCAGCACTTCCACCGGGCCGAAGGACTTTCGCAGGTCGCGGATGGTGACCTCAGCCATGCGAGCCTTTCCTCCCCTTTCGTTGCGCGCACGGTAGCGGGGCGCCCGACCTGCCGCAACCCGCCTTGCCTCTCGCGCGGCGGCGGGGGAGGCTGGCGCCGACCATTGCCAGAGGGGAGACGGGCGCGATGCGCTTCTCGGCCAATACCGGCTTTCTCTACCGCGAGCTGCCCTTCCTCGAGCGCATCGGCGCCGCCGCCGCCGCGGGGTTCGATGCGGTCGAGTTCCACGACGAGGCGCAGCGCGAAGACCCGGGCGCGCTCGCGGGCGCGCTCGCCGCGGCCGGGCTGCCGGTCCTCGGCCTCAACGTCCGCATGGGGGAGACGGCGGGCCGCGCCGCCATCCCCGGCGCCGAGGCCGAGGCGCGCGCCGACATCGACGCCGCCGCCGCCGTCGCCGGGGCGGTCGGGGCGGGGGCGATCCACGTCCTCTCCGGCCGGGCCGAGGGCGATGCGGCGCGGGCCGCCCTAGTCGGCAACCTGCGCCATGCGCTCGGGCGCTTCCCGGGCACGGTGCTGATCGAGCCGATCTGCCGCGCCGCCAATCCCGGCTATTTCCTGTCGAGCCTCGACCAGACGCTGGCGATCCTGGCCGAGGTGGACCACCCGCGGCTGAAGATCCTCTTCGACTGCTACCACGTCGAGACCGGGGACGGCGACTGCCTCGGGCGGTTCCGCGCCGCGCTGCCGCACCTCGGCCACGTGCAGATCGCCTCGCTGCCCGACCGCGCCGAGCCGACCGGGGGGCGGCTCGACTATGCCCGCCTGCTGCCGGCGATGGTCGGGGCCGGCTACGCCGGCGCCTTCGGCTGCGAGTACCGCCCGAGCGAGCCGCCGGCGGCGATGCTCGCCCGGCTCCGCGCGCGGCTCGCGCCGGAATCCCGTTAACGAAGATTGCCATCCGGTTGACGGCGGCAGGGATTATCCAGCAAAAACAACAGAGTCACCAGGTGGGCACGCGTGCCCCGGGCACGCTCAGCCCGCCCGTTCGAGCACCGGCGTCGCGGCCATGAGCTCGCGGGTATAGGGATGCTCGGGCGCCTCGAGGACCCGGGCCGTCGGCCCCGCCTCGACGACCTCCCCGGCGCGCATCACCATCACCCGGTCGGTGATCGCCCGCACGACCCCCAGGTCGTGGCTGATGAAGAGATAGGCGAGGCCGTGCCGCGCCATGAGGTCGGCGAGGAGATCGAGGATCTGCGCCCGGACCTGCACGTCGAGGGCCGAGACCGCCTCGTCGAGCACGATGAGCTTCGGGCGGATGATGAGCGCCCGGGCAATGGCGATCCGCTGCCGCTGGCCGCCGGAGAATTCGTGGATGTACTTGTCGGCATCGGCCGGCGCGAGCCCCACCTCCGCGAGCGCCGCCTCGACGGCCCGCCGCCGCCCGGCCCCCTGCGGCGGATCGTCGAGCAGGTGGAAGGGCTCGGCGACCAGGCGGGCGACCCGGTGGCGCGGGTTGAAGCTGCCGTAGGGATCCTGGAAGACCGCCTGCATCTTGGCGCGCAGGCTGCGCGGCATCGGCTCGCCAGCGCGGACCGCCTCGCCCTCGACCCGGACGCTGCCGCCCTGCATCGGCTCGAGGCCCAGGACGGCGCGGGCGAGCGTCGACTTGCCGCAGCCGCTCTCGCCGACGAGGCCGAGGCTCTCGCCGGCGTCGAGCTCGAAGCTGACCCCGCGCACGGCATGGAACGCCTCGCGCCCCCCGAAGAGCCCGCGCCGCGGCCCGGGATAGTCGCGCACCATCGCCTCGACGGCGAGGAGCGGCGCGCCGCCCGCCCGGGCGCGCCGGGCCGGCACATGGCCCGAGGCCGCGAAGAGGGCGCGGGTATAGGGATGGCGCATCTCGCGCAGCACCTCGGCGGTGGGCCCGGTCTCGACCACCCGCCCGCGGTGCATGATGGCGAGCGCCCCCGCCACCTCTGCCGCCACGGCGAGATCGTGGGTGATCAGCATCATCGCCATCCCGTCCTCCTCGACCAGCCGGCGCAGCAGCGCGAGGATGCGCGCCTCGGTCGTCACGTCGAGCGCGGTGGTCGGCTCGTCGGCGATGAGGAGCTTCGGGCGCAGCGCGATCGCCATGGCAATCCCCACCCGCTGCCGCTGGCCGCCGGAGAGCTGGTGCGGATAGCGCGTCGGCGGGAAGCGCGCCGCGGGCAGCCCCACCCGCTCCAGCGTCGCCTCGGCAATGGCGCGCGCCTCGGCCCGGCCGGCGGCGCGGTGCACCCTGACCGTCTCGGCCACCTGGTCGCCGATCGTCTGCAGCGGATTGAGCGCGGTCATCGGCTCCTGGAAGATCAT
>NZ_CALLYO010000568.1 GCF_937858865.1 uncultured Amaricoccus sp.
CTCAGGAGCCGGTGCGGCGCTTGGGGGCCGGTGCGTCGTGGAGGACGGCGTACTCGGGGATCGCGAGTTCGGCGCGCGCGAGGCGGGCCATCGCCTCGGGGATGTAGGCGCGGGTGAGCGGCACGCTCGCCTGGTCGTGCGCGAGCTGGAGGTGGGAGACGTGGATATGGTCGTGGCGGAAGGAGCTCTCCGACCCGGCGAGGTAGAATTCCCACATGCGGATGAAGCGTTCGTCGTAGAGCTCGAGCACCTTCTCGCGGTTGGCGAGGAAGCGGCGGCGCCATTCCTTCGTCGTCTCGGCATAGTGGAGCGCGAGGATCTCGGTGTCGCGCACGAGCAGGCCGGCCTTCTCGACGGCGGGGAGGACCTCGGAGAGGGCGGGGATGTAGCCGCCGGGGAAGATGTACTTCTCGATGAAGGGCTGGTTGTAGGGCGCGGGATAGGGCTGCGACATGGCGTGCAGCAGCATCACGCCGCCCGGCGCGAGCAGGCGCGCGGCGGTGCGGAAGAAGGTCGGGTACTGCGGCAGGCCGACGTGCTCGAACATGCCGACCGAGACGATGTTGTCGAAGCTGCCCTCGACCTCGCGGTAGTCCTGGATCAGGAAGCGCACCCGGTCGGAGAGGCCGGCGGCGGCGGCGCGCTCGGTGGCGACGCGGTGCTGCTCCTGGGAGAGGGTGATGCCGGTGACGTCGGCGCCGGCGACGCGGGCGAGGTAGAGCGCCATGCCGCCCCAGCCGCAGCCGATGTCGAGGACGCGGGCGCCGGGGCGGACGAGGAGCTTGGCGGCGATCAGGCGCTTCTTGGCGAGCTGGGCCTGGTCGAGCGTCATCTCCGGGCGCTCGAAGAAGGCGCAGGAATACTGCATGTCGCCGTCGAGGAACAGGCGGTAGAGCCGCTCGTCGAGATCGTAGTGGTGGGCGACGTTGGCGCGGGCGGCCTTGAGTCCGACGGCGCGCAGGACCGGTGCGTGGGTGATGCTGCGCCAGAGGTGCAGGCCCTTGGCGCCGCCGGTGGCGACCTCGGGGCGCATGTTGCTCTTGGCGAGCGCGATGACGTCGTAGATGTCGCCCTCCTCGAGGAGGATGCGGCCGTCCATGTACATCTCGGCGAAGGCGAGGCCGGGGTCGAGGAACACGCGGCGGAGCGCGCGGTCGTCGGCGATGCGCAGCGCGAGCGGCGTGCCGGTGCCGTCGCCGTAGCTCTCCTGCCGCCCGGAGGGGAAGGTCACGCGCAGCGTCCCGGCCGGGACCTGGTTGCGGAGGATGGCGTGAAGGGACTGTTCTAGCATTCGTCTTCGGCGCGCGTCTGGCAATATTGCCCGGGAACCTAGCGCCGGCGGTAGGGCTTGCCAAGGCCTTGGGCCGGCGGG
>NZ_CALLYO010000569.1 GCF_937858865.1 uncultured Amaricoccus sp.
GCCATCGCCCCGGCGGCCTCGACATCTTCCCCGCTCGGCCCGGCACCGGCCGGCGGCGCGAGCCCGGCCTGGCGCGCCGCCTCGGCGACCCCGGCCCGCGCCGCCGCTATCCAAGGCGCGTCCGGCGGCCCCTCCGCCACCAGCCCGGCCCAGATCCGGTAGGCGAGATCGGGCCGCCCGCCCTGCATCAGCGCGAGCGCGGAATAATAGCGCCCGGCCGGATCCTTCGGATCGAGCCGCAGCGCGCGCGACAGCAGCGCCTCGGCCTCCGGCGAGACATAGCCCCCGGCGGCGATCACCTGCATCTCGGCGAGATCGGAGAGATCCCGCGCCGTGGCCGTCTCGCCGAGGATCCCCACCACCCGCTCCTGCGCCGCCCGCGCCCCGGCCCATTCGCCGATGCCCGCGAGGCTCCGCGCCAGCAGGCGGTGGCCCTCGAGATCGTCGGGCCGCGTCTCGAGCGCCGCCTTCAGCCTGTCGATGAGCGCCCGGTCCTCGTCGCTGATCCGGGCCGGCGCCGGCACGCCGCCGGCCTTCGCCGCCAGCGCCTCGGCCTCGCCCTGGCCCGGCCGCTCCGCCCGTGCGGCGGCCTCCCGCGCCTGGCGGGCGGCGAGCGGCTGGTCGGGCATTCCCGGCGAGCCGAGCGCGGCATAGAGCCCGCCGGCGGCGAGCAGGAGGACGAGCCCCATCGCCGGCGCCGCGATCCGGGTCACGCGCCGCGGCGCCGCCGTCGCCTCGGCCTCCGCCGTCTCCGCCGCCGCGTCCGCCAGCAGCCGGCGCGAGATCTCGATGCGCGTCGCCTCGGCCTCGGCCGGGCTCATGAGCCCGCGCGCCACGTCGGCCTCCACCTCGCGCAGCTGGTCGCGATGCACCCGCATGTCGTAGCTCGCCCGCCGCGCGGCGGCGCCGCGGCCGCGCCAGAGCGGCGCGAGGACGACGCCGAGGCACAGGGTCACGGCGACGGCGGCGACCGCCCAGAAGACCCCCTCAGCCACGACCCTTGCCTCGCATTGCGCCGCGGACCCTAGCTTCTCGCCGGCGGGGGCACAATCCGACACCTCGTGCGGCCCTCGCCCGCGTGAACGGACTTGGCCCGGCGCCCGGAATCCGGCTATGGCCTGTCCTTGCACCGAAGGAGCCTCCATCCCATGCCCCCTCCTTCCCGGCCGCACTGATGACGCGCAAGAAGAAGCAGCGAGACCAGCCGACCCCCAAGCTGTCGCAGCTGCCGCCCGAGGCTCGCGAGGCGATGCTGAAGCTCCGGCCGGAGCCGGAGCTCCTCGCCAACGCCCTGGAGATGTTCGCCGTGAGCGGCGGCAGGCGCTCCGCCTTCGAGATCTGCATGGACGCCTACCGGCGGTTCCACGGCCTCACTCCGGCAGAAGCGGCGAGCCCCGGCCACATCGTCCATGCGGCTGCGCTCTTCGGCCGCATGGCGGCGCTGAGCGAAGTGCTCGCCAGCGACATGATCGATCCCGGCTCAGCGCAGGCGGAGCGTTTCGAGGCGATCCTGGAGGCAACCTGCTCCGTGCGGCTCGTGACCGGAAAGGGCCCGCCCCGCTTCCAGCCGCTCGAGTTCATGGCGGCGGTCGGGCGCATCGAGGCCGAGCTGCGGCGGGAGAACGCCCCGATCGGCCGCACTTGACGGCGCGAGCCGGGTGGGCAAGCTCAGCGGCAGAACACAATCAGGGAGGCTCTCCTCATGTCCCGCAAGCTTGCCGCCGTCATCGGTGCGCTCTGCCTCGGCGCCGCGACCCCCGCGCTCGCGCTCAACATCTGCGTCGAGGGCGCCTATCCGCCCTTCTCCGAGGTGGCGCCCGACGGGCAGATCGTCGGCTTCGACATCGACATCGCCCAGGCGCTCTGCGGCAAGATGGGCGAGACCTGCGCGCTGGTGAAGGTCGACTGGGACGGCATCATCCCGGCGCTGCTCGAGAAGAAGTGCGACGCCATCGTCGCCTCGATGTCGGCGACCGAGGAGCGCAAGCAGGTCATCGACTTCTCGGCCAAATACTACCAGATCCCCAACCGCTTCGCCGCCAAGGCCGACGCCGGCCTCACCGACACGCCGGAGGGGCTGGCCGGCAAGACCGTAGGCGTGCAGCGCGGCACCATCCACCAGGACTTCATGGAGACGCATTTCCCCGACACCGAGCTGCGCCTCTACGGCAGCCAGGACGAGGCGAACCTCGACCTCGCCGCCGGCCGGGTCGACGCGCTGATGGCCGACGCCGTCTCGCTCGAGGACGGCTTCCTCAAGACCGATGCCGGCAAGGGCTTCGCCTTCTTCGGTGCCGAGAACCACTTCGACCCGGCGATCCACGGCACCGGCGTCGCGGTCGGCGTGCGCAAGGAGGATACCGAGCTGCGCGACCGTTTCTCCGAGGCGATCGCCGCCATCCGCGCCGACGGCAGCTACCAGGCGCTGTCCGAGAAGTATTTCGGCATGGACGTCTACGGCGACTGACCCGGGTCCGGGCCGGCGCTCCGCGGATGGAAAGCCTCGTCCGATATGCCCCGCTTCTCGCGAGCGGGGCGCTCGTGACGGTCGCGCTTGCCGTCCTCGCGCTGGTGCTGGCCACCCTTCTCGGGGCGCTCGGCGCCGCCGGGCGGCTCGGCGGCGGGCGCATCGGGGGGGCGGTGGTGGCGGGCTACACCACCGTCGTCCGCGGCATCCCCGACCTCGTCATGCTGCTCCTCGTCTACTTCGGCGGCCAGCGGCTGGTGAACACGGTGGCGGCCGGCCTCGGCTTCGGCGCCACCGACCTCTCGCCCTTCCTCGCCGGCGTCCTCGCCCTCGGCTTCATCTATGGCGCCTACCTGACCGAGACCTTCCGCGGCGCCTATCTCACCATCCCCAGGGGCCAGCTCGACGCCGGCCGCGCCCTCGGCCTCCATCGGCTCGCGATCCTCTGGACCATCGCCGTCCCGCAGCTCCTGCGCTTCGCGCTGCCGGGCTACGCCAACGTCTGGCAGGTGCTGGTGAAGTCGACCGCCCTCGTCTCGGTCATCGGCCTGCAGGACGTGGTCGGCATCGCCAACGACGCCGGCAAGAGCGCGCACCAGCCCTTCGTCTTCTTCGCCGCGGTGCTCGGTGTCTATCTCCTCATCACCTGGGCCTCGACCACCGTCTTCGAGCGGCTCGAGCGCTACCACGCCCGCGGCACCCTCCATGCGCGTTGACCTCGTCCTCGCCAACTGGACGCTCTTCGCCCACGGCGTCGTCATGACGCTGCAGCTGACCGCGCTGGCGCTCGCGCTCGGCTTCGCCATCGCGCTGCCGGCCGGCCTCCTGCGCGCCCGCGCCCGCCGCCACCCCCGGGCCGCGCGCCTCGTCAACGCCTACGTCTACCTCTTCCGCGGCACGCCGCTCCTGGTGCAGACCTTCCTCATCTACTACGGCCTGGCCCAGTTCGGCTGGATCCGCGACAGCTGGGCCTGGACCTTGCTGCGCGAGCCCTGGTGGTGCGCGCTGATCGCCTTCTCGCTCAACTGCGGCGCCTACATGACCGAGATCGTCCGCGGCGCCGTCGAGACGACGCCCAAGGGGGAGCTCGAGGCCGCCGCCGCCCTCGGCCTCTCGCCGCACCAGACCGACGCCCTCGTCCTCCTCCCCTCCGCGCTGCGCCGCGCCCTGCCGCAGTTCGGCAACGAGGCGGTCTTCATGCTGCACGGCTCGGCGATCGCCAGCGTCATCACGCTCCAGGACATCCTCGGCGCCGGCCGCACCCTCAACGCCAAGTTCTACCTCGCCTACGAGGGCTTCGTGACCGCCGCCATCCTCTACATGGCGCTGACCTTCCTGCTCGTCCTCGCCTTCCGCTTCCTCGAGCGCCGCTACCTCCGCCACCTCGCCCTCGCGCACTGAGCGAG
>NZ_CALLYO010000570.1 GCF_937858865.1 uncultured Amaricoccus sp.
ATCGGCGCGGCGGAGGTGGCGGCTCTTGGCGAGCTTGCGGCGGGGGGAGGTGCCGGCGCGGCGGGGGGGCGTGGGCATGCGGCGGCCGTCGATCTCGAGGAGCTCGAAGAGGAGGCCGCCGGTGATCGGGGCGGCTTCGACCAGGCGGACGGTGACGCGCTGGCCGAGGCCGATGGTGCGGTGGCTGCGCTCGCCGGTCAGGGTCTGGCTGTCGGCGTCGTAGCGGAAGTATTCGGTGCCGAGCGAGGAGATCGGGACGAGGCCGTCGGCGCCGGTCTCGTCGAGCTTCACGAAGAGGCCGAAGCGGGCGACGCCGGAGGTGGTGCCCTCGAACTCGGCGCCGACGCGGTCGGCGAGCCAGGCGGCGAGGTAGCGGTCGGTGGTGTCGCGCTCGGCCATCATCGAGCGGCGCTCGGTCATCGAGATATGCTCGCCGGTCTCGGGGAGCTGCTCCTCCTCGGCGTGGGTGAGGCCGTCGGTCCGCCAGTCGCCCCAGCGGTGGGCGCGGATCAGGGCGCGGTGGACGACGAGGTCGGCGTAGCGGCGGATCGGCGAGGTGAAGTGGCCGTAGCGGGGGAGGTTGAGGCCGAAGTGGCCGAAGTTCTCCGGCGCGTAGTAGGCCTGGGTCATGGCGCGGAGGACGGAGATGTTGATCATCTCGGCGTGCTCGGTGCCGGCGACGCCGTCGAGGAGGCGGTTGAGCTGGGCGGTCTTGAGGACCTGGCCCTTGGCGAGTGTCAGGCCGACGCTGTCGACGATGGCGCGGAGGGCCTCGAGCTTTTCCGGGCTGGGCTCCTCGTGGACGCGGTAGAGGAGACGGATCTTCTTCGCCTCGAGCGTCTCGGCGGCGGCGACGTTGGCGAGGATCATGAAGTCCTCGATCAGGCGGTGGGCGTCGTAGCGCTCGCGGAAGGCGACGGAGAGGACCTTTCCCTCGTCGGAGAGGACGATGCGGCGCTCGGGGAGGTCGAGGTTGAGCGGCTGGCGGAGGTCGCGGGCGCGGTGGGCCGCGGTCCAGGCGTTCCAGAGCGGGCGGATGACGGTATCGAGCAGGGGTTCGGTGGCCGCGTCCGGGTTGCCGTCGGCGGCGGCCTGGGTCTGGGAGTAGGTGAGGGTGGCGGCGGAGCGGATGAGGGCGCGGGTGAAGCGGTGGGTGCGGACGTGGCCGCCCTCGTCGAGGATGAGGCGGACGGCGATGGCGGGGCGGTCGGCGCCGTCGACGAGCGAGCAGAGGTCGGCGGAGAGCGCCTCGGGCAGCATCGGGACGACGCGGTCGGGGAAGTAGGTGGAGTTGCCGCGGCGGCGGGCCTCGCGGTCGAGGGCGGAGCCGGGGGTGACGTAGGCGGCGACGTCGGCGATGGCGACCCAGACGACGTGGCCGCCGGGGTTCTTCGGGTCGTCGTCGGGCTGGGCGAGGACGGCGTCGTCGTGGTCGCGGGCATCGGCGGGGTCGATGGTGACGAAGGGGAGGGCGCGGAGGTCCTCGCGCTCGCCGAGGGGGAGGGGTTTGGCGGCGATGGCCTCGGCGAGGGCGGTCTCGGGGAACTCGTCGGGGATGCCGTGCTCGTGGATGGCGATGAGGGAGATCGACTTGGGCGCCGAGGGGTCGCCGAGGCGGGCGGTGATGCGGGCGCGGGGGAGGCCGTGGGTGCGGCGGTCGAGCTCCTCGGCCTCGACGAGCTCGCCCTCGCGGGCGCCGGCGCGGTCGCCGGGGGCGACCGACCAGTCGCGGTCGGTGCGCTTGTCGATCGAGGCGATGCGGGCGCCGGTCTCGCCCTCGTGGTAGATGCCGATGACGCGGCGGGGGCCCATGCCGATGCGGCGGATGATGCGGGCGGCGAGCGGGGCCTCGGGGTCGTCGAGGGGGACGAGGCGGCCGAGCAGGCGGTCGCCGGCGCCGAGCGCGGGGTCGTCGCGGCGGGTGAGGACGAGGACGCGCGGGGCGGGGGCCTCGGCCTCCCATTCGAGCGGCTCGGCCCAGAGGTCGCCCTGCCGGTCGGGGCCGGTGACGCGGAGGACGAGGACGGGGGGAAGCGTGCCTTCGGGGCGGTGGCGGCGGCGCTTCTTCTCGAGGAGGCCGGAGGCGGCCATCTCGGAGAGGAGGCGGCGGAGCTCGACCTTGGCGGCGCCCTTGAGGCCGAAGGCGCGGGCGATGTCGCGCCGGGCGGTCTGGGTCGGGTTCTCGCGCAGGAAGTCGAGGATCTGCTCGGGCGTGGGGAGGCGTTCCATGCCGGCGCAGGTAGCACGCGGCGGAGAGGGCGGCACGGGGAAAATCGCGGGGAGCGTGCCCGGGCACGGCCGGGCACGCGTGCCCGGGATGCAGGTATTTGAAATCACGCAGTTATTTTGGCGTCTATACGTTGTATTACGCTTTGGCACGCCGCGGCGAGGGGGCTGGGGGCGGTGCGGGGGGGCGGGCGGCATTCCGCGGCATCCGCGTCGTTCCCACCCCGCGACACGGGTGCTAAGAGTGTAGGCCTTGCCCGCTGGCCGAACGGGGATGCGGGGAGTGGAGGAGCGGAGGAGGCGACATGTTCCAGCACATCCTGCTGCCGACCGAAGGGTCGGCGCTGGCGACTTCGGCGGTGGCGCGGGGGATCGAGCTCGCGGCCAAGTTCGGGGCGAAGATCACGGTCCTGACCATCATCGAGCGGTTCCACGTGATGACCCTCGACGCGACCGAGCTCGCGAACTCGCTCACCGACTACAACCGCCATGCGGCCGAGCATGCGGCGAGGGTGCTGGGCGAGGTGGAGGCGAAGGCGAAGGCGGCCGGGGTCGAGATCGCCTCGGTGGTTCGCACCGGCGAGAGCCCCTGGGAGGAGATCGACAAGGTCGCGGTCGAGGTGGGCGCCGACCTGATCGTCATGGCGCCGCACGGCCGGCGCGGGCCGGCCGGGCTGATGCTCGGCAGCCAGACCGCGCAGGTGGTGGCGCGGTCGAAGGTGTCGGTGCTCGTCCTGCGCTGAGGCCGCAGGGCGCGCGCGCCCGCCGGTCAGCCACGGTCAGCCACGGTCAGCCACGGTCGGGCGCGGGCGCGGGACTCAGGTCGGGTACCAGTCGGCGCGGGCGACCCTGGTGGGGGCGCCCGCCTCGGCGAGGAGGCGGGTGAAGACGTCGACGTCGCTCTCGCCGTAGTGGTAGGGGTAGACCACCGCCGGGGCGAAGGCGGCGACGGCGGGGGCGGCTTCCTCGACCGACATGGTATAGGGCAGGTTCATCGGGACGAAGGCGACGTCGATCGCCTCGAGCGCGCGCATCTCGGGGATGCCCTCGGTGTCGCCGGCGATGTAGA
>NZ_CALLYO010000571.1 GCF_937858865.1 uncultured Amaricoccus sp.
CGCGGCCTGCACCGCCTGCGCTGCGCCCGATGCCGCCGGCGCGCCGGCCGCGTCCTTCACCCGCTCGGCGTCGCCGCGCTCGACGAGGCGGCTCGAGACGAGGTCCGCGGCCTGAACGGGCAGGGCGACGGGCAAAACGGCGGGCAGGACGGCGAGCGCCGCGGCGAGGAGGAGGGCGGTTCGCGGCATGGGGCACCTCTTTGCATCGGAACATCGAGGGCGCTAGATGGTTGAGGATGGCTTAAGGGCGCGATCGCGGAGGGGAAGGTGCGGGCATTGACGCTGGTGGCGGCGGTGGCGCTGGCCGGGTGCGTGGCACCCGGGGTGGCGCCGCCGGGGGTCGGAACGGTCCAGGCGGAGCGGAAGGCGAATGTCGCCGCGCCGCTGGCGCGGGGAGAGACGCAGCTCGTGGTGCGCACGCTGGCGGGGCCGGCAGGGTCGGCGGGCGGGCAGGAGGTCGCGGGGGCGGCCTGCGTGGCCGAGTCGGCCTATTTCCGTGCCGAGTTCGCGAGCCCGGCCCGGGTCCTCCTGCCCGACTTCGGGGAGAGCGCGCCGCCGGTGACGGTGACCTGCCGCTCGGGCACGGCGACGGGCAGCGCCGTCGCGGCGCCGCAGGCGGCCTGGCAGGGCGGGCTCGGCGGCTGGCCGGCGGGCGGGGTCTCGGTCGGCACCGGCACGAGTTCGGGCGTCGGCGTCGGCTTCGGCTGGTGGGGCGGCGGCGGGGTCGGCGCGGCCGGCGGCGTGCCGGTGGTGCGCTATCCCGAGCTGCGGATCGTGCTCGGCTGAGGCTCAGCCGTCGGTGCAGCTGTAGAAGCGGGTGGTGGTGGCGCCGGTGCAGCGGCCGTGCAGGTCGTAGACGCGGCAGGCCTCCTGCCAGCCGCTGAAGCGGCTGCCGCCGGGGTGGCCCCAGCCGCGGCACTGGCGCGAGGCGCGGGCCTCGGCCTCGCGCCAGTCGGCGGAGACCGGATTGTAGATGGTGCCGGTCGAGGCCATGGTCACGATGCCGTCGGCGCGGCTGTGGCCGGCCGGCACCGGCTTCACCCCGGGCGGGGTGCCGCCGCAGGCCGCCAGGAGGAGCAGGATGAGGACCGGGCGCATGGCGGGAGCGTGCGCCGCGGGGGCCGTTCCGGTCAACGAGAGCGTTACCAAGGGGTTAACGCCGGCGGCGGAGGCGGCATGGTCGAGTGCGGGTTGAGTGACGCTGGTTTGTCGGGATTGTCAATGGCTTGCGTCGCGTCCTTCTCCCGGTGTAGCGACCTGCGGGGCGCCGCGGCGCTTCAACGGGCTTGATTCGGCGGCGCGAGGGGCGCTTGATCGGCCGGCAGGCAAGAAGAACCTGGAGGGACAGGATGCGGGCGATGTGGATCGCGCTGGCGCTCGGGCTCGCGGGCTGCGGCGGGCAGGCCTACGACTGGCGGGCGATGGAGGGCGGCGGGGCCGGGCTGCCGGTCGTGACGATGCGCTCGGCGCCGGAGATGGTGGTGCCGCCGACGCGCGGGCCGCTGCGGACGCTCGCGGTCAGGACCTTCGTACCCGGCACCGAGGTGGACGGCTGGGACGAGGTGACGGGGGCGACCTGCCGGGTGGAGGGGGCGCCCTACTTCAGCGCCACCGTGCTCACGCCGGTGCGCCTGGCGCTGCCCGATCTCGGGCCGGACGCGCCGGCGCTGGTCGCCACCTGCGAGAAGGGCACGCTCAGGGGGCAGGCGGGGGTCGAGCCGGCCTTCAGCTGGCCGGAGGAGGGGCGGCCCTCGGCGCCGCAGCGGATCTGGTGGGGCGGCGGCTGGTGGTGGGGCTTCCAGAGGACCGGGCCGCTGCACTATCCCGACCTCGCCGTGTCGCTGCGCTGAGGGAGGGATGGCGATGCGTGTGCTGCTTCTTCCCGCCCTTCTCGCGCTCGCGGCCTGCGCCGGGAGCCCGGAGAGGGAGGCGCCGGCGGCGAGCCGGGCGCTCTATCCCAACGAGACGCCGGAGCTGCGGGCGCTGATCGAGGAATATTCCGCCGCCTACGGGGTGCCGGTCAGCCTGGTGCAGCGGGTTGTCATCCGCGAGAGCCGGCACGTGCCGGAGGCGCGCAACGGCCCCTACTACGGGCTGATGCAGATCCTGCCGCAGACGGCGGCGACCATGGGCTACCGCGGCGGGCCGACCGGGCTGCTCGATCCGGAGACGAACCTCCGCTACGGGGTGAAGTACCTGCGCGGGGCCTGGCTGGTCGCCGACGGCGACCAGGACGAGGCGGTCGGCTGGTACGCCAAGGGCTATTACTACGAGGCCAAGCGCAAGGGGCTGCTCGAGGAGACGGGGCTGAGGTAGGCCGCGCGCCTGGGCGCGGGGGCCTGCCGCCCGCGGTGTCCCCGGGCCCGCGCCAGGCGGCGGGACCCGGGGACGCTTCCCGGGGACGCTTCCCGGGGACGCTTCGAGGTCGGCGCTCCGCTACGCGAACGCGAAGTCGGGCGCGAGCACCGTGCTCGGGTCGGAGCGGAGCGCCTCGGCGAGCGCCCGCGTCTGCGGCAGGAGGCGGTCGACGTAGAAGCGCGCGAGCGCGGGCTTGCCGGCCTCGGCCCGCGTCGCCGCGTCGCCCGAGGCGGCGGAGGCCGCCGCCATGCGGACCCACATCCAGCCGAAGGCGACGAGCGCGAACAGCCGCAGGTAGTCGGTGGCGGCGGCGCCGGCTTCCGCCGGGGTGGCGCCGGCGAGGCGGTCGGTCGCGGCTTCGAGCAGGTCGAGCGCCTCGATGACCGGCGCGGCGAGCGCGGCGCCGGCGGCCGGCGCCGCCGCGTCGACCTCGGTCCGCACGAGGGTGAAGAACCGCCTGACCAGGGCGCCGCCGTCGAGGCCGAGCTTGCGGGTGACGAGGTCCATCGCCTGGACGCCGTTGGTGCCCTCGTAGATCTGGGCGATGCGGGCGTCGCGGACATACTGCTCCATGCCCCATTCGCGGATGTAGCCGTGCCCGCCGAAGACCTGCTGCGAGGCGACCGCGGTCTCGAAGCCGAAGTCGGTGAAGGCGGCCTTGATGACCGGGGTCAGCAGCGCGACCATCGCGTCGGCCTCGCGGTGGATCTCCGGGTTGGGGTGGCGGGCGGCGACGTCCATGCGGAGCGCCGTCCAGACCGCGAGCGCCCGGGCGGCCTCGATGTAGGCGCGCCCCGAGAGGAGCATCCGGCGCACGTCCGGGTGGGCGATGATCGGAACCGGTCCGGGGGTGCCGTCCGCGCCGGCGCCCTGGAGCCGGTCCTGCGCATAGGCGACCGCCTTCTGGCTGGCGATCTCGGCGACGCCGAGGCCCTGGACGCCGACCATCAGCCGCTCGGCGTTCATCATGGTGAACATGGCGTTGAGGCCGCGCCCGGGCTCGCCGACCAGCCAGCCGGTGGCGCCGTCGTAGTTCATCACGCAGGTCGGCTGGGCGTGGATGCCCATCTTGTGCTCGAGCGCGCCGACCGACATCGGGTTGCGCGCGCCGAGGCCGCCGTCGGCGTCGGGCAGGAACTTCGGGCAGAGGAAGAGGCTGATGCCCTTCACGCCCTTCGGCGCGTCGGGCAGGCGGGCGAGCACGAGGTGGATGACGTTGCCGCCGAAGTCGTGGTCGCCCGAGGAGATGAAGATCTTGGTGCCGGTGATCGCGAAGCTGCCGTCGCCGTTCGGGACGGCGCGGGTGGAGAGCAGGCCGAGGTCGGTTCCGGCCGAGGCCTCGGTCAGCGCCATCGCGCCGGTCCACTCGCCGGAGACCATCTTCGGCAGGTAGGCGGCCTTGAGCTCGGGGCTGGCGTGCCGCTCGATCGCCTCGACGGCGCCGCGGCTCAGGCCCGGGAACAGGCTGAACGAGAGGTTGGCCGAGCAGAGGATCTCGTCGAGGAGGATCTGGAGCACCCGCGGCAGGCCCTGGCCGCCGTACTCGGGATCGCCGGAGAGGCTGCACCAGCCGGCCTCGGCGAAGGCGCGGTAGGCGTCGGCCATGCCCTTGGCCGTCACGACGTCGCCGTCGACGAGCCGGCAGCCCTCCTCGTCGGCGGGGCGGTTCAGCGGCTCGAGCACGTCGCTCGCGAACTTGCCGGCTTCCTCGAGCACGGTGACGGCAAGCTCGGCGTTCACCTCGTCATAGCCGGGAAGTTCGGCCATGATCTGGTCGAAGTCGAAGACGCGCGTCAGCAGGAAGGCGACGTCGTCGATGGGGGCGGTATAGGCTGACATGGATTGGCCTCGTCGGGTCAGGGGTGAACGAGCTCGCCGGGGCGAGCGGGTGCGGGGGCCGGACGGTCGTCGCCGGCGAGGAAACGCTCGATCCGGGCGGCAGTGCCCGCCGGATCGGTCAGGATGAAGAGATGGCCGCAGGCGACGATCTCGAGGCGGGCGTCGGGCAGGCGATTGGCGAGGATGCGGCCGTTCGCCACCGGCACGATCGGGTCGTCGTCGCCCATCAGGATCAGGACCGGCAGCGTGAGGCGCGGCAGCCAGAGCCAGCTCGTCCAGCCGGCGCTGGCGAGCAGCTGGTAGAGATAGCCGCGGCGGCTGGTGGCGAGCATCGCCTGGGCGTGCTCGGCGAGGAGCGCCCGGTCGTAGCGCAGCAGGCCGCCGTAGAGGTCGGGACCGACCGTGAGCAGGTGCGCGGGGTCGGCGTAGCGGCGCGGCGTCGCGAGCTGCTTCAGCACCCGCGGGCTGCCGGGCACCATGACGAAGCCGGCGCAGGTGGCGGCCAGCGTCAGCGAGCGGCAGCGCGCGGGGAAGTCGTGGGCGAACTGCTGGGCCAGCGCGCCGCCCCAGGAGACGCCGAAGACGTCGACCTCCCCGATGCCGAGCGCGTCGAGCAGCCGCGCGGCCAGGCGGGTGAGCCAGGCGAAGCGGTAGGGCAGCGCCGGGGTCGGCGAGCCGCCGACCCCGGGGACGTCGAAGGTGACGACGCGGGTGTCGCGGAAGTGCGTCGCGAACGGCGCCACCGTCTCGAGGCTCGCGCCGATCCCGTTGAAGACGAGGAGCGTGCGCGAGGCGGACTCCGCCCCGTGGATGGCGACGCGGACGTCCTGTCCGGCGATGCGCAGGGTGCGGATATCGGTCTTCTGGTCCACCTCGGCGTCCTCCCCGTCAGGCCGCTGCGCGGACGTAGGTGCCGGGCGCGTCGGCCGATGGTCGGTGCCGGCGCGAGCCGACGGCCTTCGGCGCGGCGATCCGGTCGCCGCCGCGGGCGTCGAGCCAGCGGTGCCAGTGCGGCCACCAGCTCCCGGCGTGGGTCTCGGCGCCGGCGAGGAAGGCGTCGGGCGTCGCATGCTCGCCGTCGTTGCTCAGGAAGCGCGCCTTCGGGTTGCCGGGCGGGTTGATCAGCGACTGGACGTGGCCGGACTGGCTGAGCACGAAGGTCGAAGAGCCGCCGAGCCCGGCACGGGTCAGGTAGCAGCCGTCCCAGGGCGTGATGTGGTCGGTCTCGCCGCCCATCAGGTAGGCGTCGCAGCGGATGTCCTTCAGGCTGAGCGCGTGGCCGCAGATGGTCGGGCCGCCCTCGCCGGTGACGCCGCCGGTCTCGATCAGCTGCAGCATGTCGGAATGCAGCGCCGCGGGCAGGTTCGTGGTGTCGGCGTTCCAGTAGAGGAGGTCAAAGGCCGGCGGCGCCTCGCCGATCAGGTAGTTGTTGACCCAGTAGGACCAGATCAGGTCGTTCGGCCGCAGCCAGGCGAAGGCGCGCTCGAGGTCCTTGCCGGCGAGCACGCCCTTGGAGCGCGAGAGCATCCGCGCGAGCTCGAGCGTCTCGAAGCTGGCGAAGAGGCCCATGGAGGTGTCCTGCGCGCCCGAGACGTCGAGGATCGCGACGAAGAGCGACAGCGACCCCGCCCGCTCGACGCCCCGCGCGCCCCAGAGCGCGGCGAGGAGTGCCGCGGTGATGCCGCCCGAGCAGGCGCCGACGAGGTTGAGGTCGGGCGATCCGGAGATGTCGCAGGCGACCGCGGTCGCGCGGTCGAGCGCCTCGACGTAGCTCTCGAGGGTCCAGTGCGCCTCGGACTCGGTCGGGTTCTTCCAGCTGACGATGAAGACCTGGTGGCCCTCGGCGACGAGCGCCTCGACGATCGAGCGGCCGGGGGCGAGGTCCCAGATGTAGAACTTGTTGATCTGCGGCGGCACGATGAACACCGGGCGCGCGCGCACCTCGGCCGTCGTGGGCGCGTACTGGATCAGCTCGAGATGGTCCTCGGCGTAGACGACGCGGCCGGGGGTGAGCGCGAGGTCGCTGCCGACCTCGAACTTCGACTTGTCGACCATCGACGGCAGGCCGCCGTTCGCGGTCATGTCGCTCAGGAACTGCCGCATCCCGACGACGAGGTTGCGGCCGCCCTGCTCGAGCGTCACCTTCATCGCCGCCGGGTTGGTGAGGAGCGCGTTGGTCGGCGCCAGCGCGTCGGTGACGAGGTCGGTCGCGATCCGCACCCGCAGCTTGTCGCGCGCCGTGACGTCGAGGCCGTCGACCCAGCCGGAGACCGCGTTCGACCATGCGAGGTAGGACTGCATCAGGGCGTTGTAGCCGGGGTTCGACGTCCAGACCGGGTCGCGGAAGCGCTTGTCGCCCTTGGCCGGCTGGAGGGTGCCGCGGCCGGTCAGGCTTTCGAGCGTCTGCTGGCTGGCACGCAGCGCGTGCGCGACGGCGGTCTGCGGCCGGGCGAGGGCGCTGGCGGCCAGACCGACCATCGACAGCGCCAGGTCGGCGGCATTCTCCACGCGTTTGGCGGACATGTTTCCTCTCCTTCTTTTCCGTTATCCGACGACGAGGGCGAGCACCTCGCCCACCACCGCCGGCTTGTCGGCGCCCGCGACCCGCGCCGCCGCCTCGAGGCGGAGGAGCTGCCGGCCGGCGCCCTTGTCCTCGACCTCGGCGAGGCGGAAGCCGCAGGCGACCGCCGCGCCGGCCGGGACCGGCGCGAGGAAGCGGACCTTGTCGAGGCCGTAGTTGATGACCCCCTTGGCGTCGGCGGGCACGATGCCCGCCTCGGTGATCGCCGCCGCCATCAGCGACAGCGTGAGGAAACCGTGCGCGACCGGCCCGCCGAACGGGCTCTCGGCGCGGGCGCGCTCGACGTCGACGTGGATCCACTGGTGGTCGCCGGTCACCTCGGCGAAGCCGTCGATCCGCGGCTGGCCGACCGTGACCGGGGCCGAGGCCCCGAAGTCGTGGCCGACGAAGTCGCGAAGCGTCGCGGTGCTGTAGCCTGCGGGTGCGGGCATCTCTCCCTCCTCAGGCCTGGGTGCGCAGTTCGCGCCGCAGGATCTTGCCGACGTTGGACTTCGGCAGCGCGTCGATGAAGACGATCTGCTTCGGCACCTTGTAGCCGGCGAGCTCCTTGCGGCAGTGCGCGATCACGTCCGCCTCGCTGACGGTCGCGCCCGGCGTCTTCACGGCGTAGACGCGCACCGCCTCGCCGCTCTTCTCGTCGGGGACGCCGATGCAGGCGCATTCGGCGATCCCCGCGCAGGCGGTGACGGTCGCCTCGACCTCGTTCGGATAGACGTTGAAGCCCGAGACCAGGATCATGTCCTTCTTGCGGTCGACGATCTTGACGAAGCCGTCCTCGGTGAAGACGCCGATGTCGCCGGTGCGGAAGTAGCCGTAGTCGGTGAAGGCGGCGGCGTTGGCCTGCTCGTTGTTCCAGTAGCCCTGCATCACCTGCGGCCCGCGGGCGCAGATCTCGCCGGCCTCGCCCTCGGCGACCGGGCGGCCCTCGTCGTCGAGGAGCGCGATGTCGGTCGAGGGCAGCGGCAGCCCGCAGGCGCCGGAGAACTCAGCCCCGGCGATCGGGTTCAGGCAGAGGATCGGCGAGGTCTCGGAGAGGCCGTAGCCCTCCTTGATGTGGTGGCCGGTCAGCGCCTTCCACTTCTCGGAGGTCGCCGGGATCACGGCGGAGCCGCCGCCGATGGCGATCTTGTAGTTGGAGAGGTCGATCTCGCCGAAGCGGGGATGCGCGCTCAGCCCCTGGAACAGGGTGTTGACCGCCGGCAGCACCGAGAATTTCGCGTCCTTGATCGCGTCGATGAAGCCGTCCATGTCGCGCGGGTTCGGGATCAGGATGCTGCGCGCCCCGACGCTGGCGTAGGCGAGCATCATCATCAGCCCGAAGATGTGGTAGAGCGGCAGGGCGAGGACCAGGGCCTCGCGGCCGGGCTCTGTCGCCTCGGGCAGGAACGCCTTGAACTGCTCGGTGTTGGCGACGAGGTTGCGGTGGGAGAGCACCGCACCCTTGGAGAGGCCGGTGGTGCCGCCGGTATACTGGAAGAAGAGGATGTCGGTGCCCTCGAGCGCCACCGGCTCGAACGGCAGGTCGCGGCCCTCGGCGAGGACGTCGGCGAAGCGCACCGTGTCGGCGAGGCGGCCGTCGACGGCCGGCGAGGGGATCGGCAGGCCGATGCCGTCGCCGAGGTCGACGGTGATCGCGGTCGTGACCGGCGTCTCGTCGATGATCTCCGCGAGCGTGGGCGTCGAGCCGCCGAAGATGATGATCGTCTTGGCGCCGGCGTCGTTCAGCTGATGCGCAAGCTCGCGCGGCGTGTAGAGCGGGTTGACGTTCACCTGCGCCGCGCCGGCCCGGACGATGCCGAGCATGGCGATCGGGAAGGCGAAGACGTTCGGGCACATCAGCGCGATGCGGTCGCCCCGCCGGACCCCGAGCCGGGTCTGCAGCCAGGCGGCGACCGCGGTCGCCGCGGCGTCGATCTCGGCGTATGTCATCGTGCGGCCGAAGCACTCGAAGGCCGGCTGGTCGCCGAAGGCGGCAACGGCCTTGTCGAAGAGAGCGACGACGGACGGATAGGCGTCGGCGTCGATCTGCGCCGGAATGCTGGCGCCGTGGATGGGCTTGTTCATGTCTTCCTCCCGGTTCAGGGTCAGCTGCTGGTTGCGGCCCCGCCCGCGCGGCGGGGCCAGGTGTCTCATTCGGCCTTGTCGCGCCGGAGGAGGTCCGCGATCGGCGCGACCACCTCCTCGGTGCGGTAGCGGGCGATATCGACGAACTCCTTGGCGTGGGTCGCCGACATCTCGAGGCGGTTCTGGGCGTAGGCGGCCTGCAGCTCGGCGAGCTCGCGCAGGGAGCCGGCCCGGATCGAGGTGCGCAGGTGCTCGCCCGTTTCGCGCAGCGTCTCCCCGCCGATCTCGCCGAGCGTGCGGCCGAGCTCGAACAGGCCGGCGACATAGGCCTTGCCGCCCGCCTGGACGGCGCCGCCGATGCCGGCGGCGATCTCGCGGGTCCGCTCGAGGCGGGTGCGCTCGGCCGTGCCGTCGGCGTCGATCGTGTCGATGGTCGTGGTCATTCGCTTCTCCATGGGTGTGTGGGGCGGTTGCCGTCAGAACGGCGCGGTGATCGTGAGGCCGACGCCGAGCGCGTAGTTGTCGGAGAACTCGGCGCTGGCGAAGGGCCCCTTGATGTCGGAGTCGCCGAGCCAGCGATACTCAACGCCGCCGGCGATCTTGATGCCCTTGTCGGTGGTGTAGCTCCCGCCGACACCGAGGCCGAAGGCACCGTCGGTCGGGTTGAGCGGCCCGAGCGTCTTGTTGATGCTCGGCTCGTAGAGTGCCTGCACCGCGCCGCTCCAGTGTTCGGTCAGCTGCCTGCCGACGCCGAGCTTGTAGGTCCAGATGTTATAGTCCTTCGAGGCGAGGATCGCGTCGAAATTCTCGGCGAGCCCGGGGGCCCGCACCTGCCAGCCCTCGTAGTTCGTCCACCGGGCCGACCCGAACAGCAGGGTCTTCGGCGCGATGCCGGTCTGGAAGTCGAGGTTGACCGACCGCGGCATCTCGATGTCGGTCTCGCCGTCGAAGACCATGCCGCCGACGGCATCGGGGAAGGTCTCGGTCGAGTCGAGGCTGAAGTCGATCGCGGACCCGTAGGTCAGCGCGATGAGCAGCGCCTTCTCCGGGATCGTGTAGGCCGCGCCGATGACATAGCCGAGCCCCCAGTCGTCGTCGCCCTGGAAGCTGTAGCCCGACAGCGGCCCGTAGGCCGCGCCCACCGTCGCGGCGTCGCCGCCGAAGCGCGCGACCCGCGGCCCGCCGTAGACGCTGAAGTTCTTGTTCAGCTTGTACCGGGCCAGCACGGTGCCCTCCACCGAGTGGAAGTCGGCGAACGTGCCGCCGAAGGCGAAGTTGGACGGGGCGTAGGCCAGGTCGGCGCCGTAGGGCTCGTCGATGATGAAGGCCACCGACCACTTGTCGTTGAGGTCCTTCTTGATGCCGCCGCCGTAGCGCAGGAAGTCCTCGGCGGAGTCGTCGCTCCGGGTTCCGAAGGAGTCGACGCCGGTGACGGTGGGGATGCCGTAGGCGAGTTCGAGCTGGACGACGTCGCCTTTCTCGAAGAGCAGCGTCACGGGCTGGCCGGATTTTTCGAGACCGCCGGCCTGGACGGCCAGGGGTGCGGCGAGCAGGCACGTCGAGGCGAGGAGTGCGGTTCTCATTGTGGTTTCCTGAGGTTGAGGGGCTTGGTGGCCGCGATCAGAGGGCGAAGTGGACGACGGCGATTGCCGCGCCGAGGAGGAAGAGGGTTTCGGCGACGACCAGGATCAGGTGGCGGGGGCCGAGGTCGACCATCGCCTTGAGCGAGGTGCGGATGCCGAGGGCGGCGATCGCCACGGTCAGCAGCCACGTCGAAAGGGTCGAGGCGTTGCTCTGCACCACGGCGGGGACGAGGCCGGTGCTGTTCAGCAGCACGCAGACCACGAAGCCGATGAGGAAGAGCGGCAGCCCTACGCGCTTGCCCTCGCCCTTGCCGATGACGAGCGTGATCGCGAGGAGGACGATCGGCAGCATCGCGACGCGCTCGAGCTTGACGAGGGTGGCGAGGTTGCCGGCGACGTCGCTGACCGCGTAGCCCGCGCCGACGACCTGGGCGACGTCGTGGATCGTCGCGCCGATCAGGAAGCCGGTCTGGGCGTCGTCGAAGCCGAGGAGCGCGGTCACGATCGGGTAGGTGATCATCGCGATGGTCGAGAGCGTGGTGACCGCCATCACGGTGAAGAGCGTGTCCTTCTCGAGCTCGGTCCGCCGCGGCAGCACCGCCGAGATGGCGAGCGCGGCCGAGGCGCCGCAGATCGCCACCGCGCCGCCGGTCAGCAGTCCGAAGCGCCAGTGCCGGCCGACGAGCGGCGCGAAGAGGATGCCGAAGGCGATCGTCGCGACGAGGAGGCCTGCGACCGCGACGACCGAGCCGGCGCCGAGCGAGGCGATCTCCGACAGGCTGAGGCGGAAGCCGAGCAGGGCGACGCCGGTGCGCAGCAGCGTCTTCGAGGCGAACTCGATGCCGGGGGCGCAGCGCTCGTCGGTGGAGAGGAAGTTGAAGGCGATGCCGAAGAGCAGCGCGAAGAGCATCGCCGGCGCGCTGTAGTGGTCGGCGAAGAAGCGCGCGGCGGCGGCGACGGCGAGGGCGAGCAGCACGCCGCGGTAGGACGTCTTGCAGATCCATACCGCGCGGCCGATGAGGCCGGAAGGGGCCGGCGTGTCCGGCCCGGCGTCGACGGCGGGTGCTGCCTCGAGCGCAAGCGAAGTGTTGGCCATGATCGGTGTTTCCTCCAGCTGATGCGCCACTTGGCGTCTATGGGCTTCGGGATAGCGGCGGGGGTGGTTGCCCGTCCCCCCACCCGTAGGGGGGGCTCCCCTCGCAAGGGGGGGAAACGAAGACGGGGGGTCGAAGCTTCGTCCAGGGCGCCGACGGCCAGCTCGTTGGTGCCCATCAAGAGGAAACGGCACCAGACGCACTTCGGCGCCCGGTGCCGGCTTCAGAGCGGTTACGGGTGCGTCTCGGCCAGCCCGGCCCGGTGGGCCGCGCCCTGCATTCCGGTAGGGAATCTAGACCGCCGGGCGGAGGGGTGGCTCGGCCGCTTCCGGCTCCACGGCCGGCGTCGGTGGCCGCAGCCCGCGCAGCTCGGCCGGAACGGCAAACTGCTCGTCGGAGCGCATGTGGTCCACGAACTCCCGGACGCATCCGCCGCACCGGGGCGCCTTGCCGAGTGCGCGGTAGACCTTGCCCGGCGTGATGACGGCGCGTGGGTCGGACGTTCGAATCGCGGCGATGGCCTCGCTGATGTCGCTGTCGGTAACGCCAGAGCAGAAGCAGATGATCATCGGTGAGGCCTCTCGGTCTATGTGGCAAGCGGGTGCCAGCGACTGGAGCGCCGAGCCGTGCTTTTCGCCGTGCTCACAGCGCTTCCTTGATTGTGGCGCCCGTGGCGGATCGGTCGGAGATAGCGACGGAGGGCTTCCCCGCGTCCGGCCACCCGTGGAGGGTGGCCTCCGTTTCCAGCCGCGGGGAGAGGAATGCGCGCGGCCCGCCTTCGGGGAGGACGGGCCGCGGTCTCGAGATTCGGTCCGGTCAGTGCGCCGGCGCGACTCCGGTCGGGGCGGGCGCCGGGACGAGCGTCTTCTCGCGCCATTCGGCCGCCGCGGCGCGGGTCGTGGCGTAGGTCGCGAAGCCGCTGCGGAAAATCAGCACGCCAATCGTCCCGGCGGTCACGCAGGTGATGACGATGGCGAGGCCGACCTTCGACGGGTCGCGCAGCACGTAGTCGGTGAGCAGTCCGACCGCCACCGGGCCGAAGCCGGCGCCGATGATGTTCAGGGTGCCGGTATAGAGCGCGGCAACCTGTCCCCGCATCGGCGCGGGCGCGGTGTCCTGGATGATCGAGGGACCGACGCCGAGCAGCGAGAAGGAGAAGGACGCCGCCAGGGTCAGGAAGACGATCGTGAGCACGGGGTTCCCGGCGTACACCATCCCGGTGCTGGTGATCGCCATGCCGGCGCAGCAGAGCGCACCGACGCGCAGGTTCGCATGCGCTATCCCCTTGCGCCGCCAGAAGTCGGCGAGGCCGGTGGCGGTGAGCACGCCGACCGGGCCGGCGATCGTGATGATGACGCCGAGCGCCTTGCCGATCTGCGGATAGGTCCAGCCGAGCTCGCGGACGAAGTAGGTCGGGGTCCAGCCGGCCCAGGCATAGATGGTCAGGGTGTAGAAGCCGACGCCGAGCAAGGCCGCGGTGAAGCATGTGCGGTGGGCCTTGAGGTAGGCGACGGTCTCCGCGACCGGCACGCCCTGCGTCGGGGTGCCGCGGGCGGCGCCGGCCAGGCGCGGTTCCGGCACGGCCAGCATCAGCAGCGCGATGAACACGCCGGGCAGGCCGACCGCGACGAAGGTCGCCTGCCGGGGCAGGAGCTCGCCCAGCACCGGCAGCACGGCCGGGGAAGCCGTGAACACCCCGAGCAGCAGGCCGCCGGCGAGCAGGCCGATGCCGGCACCCAGCGGGCCGCCGGCGCCGAAGACGCCCATGGCGCGGCCGCGCTTGTCGGCCGAGAAGACGTCGGCGAGCAGCGACACCGCGCCGGGGATCAGCACCGCCTCGCCGACGGCGACGCCGGTGCGCGCCACGAGCAGGTGCCAGAAGTCGGTCGCCAGGCCGCTGGCGGCGGTGGCCAGGCTCCAGAGCGCGATGCCGACCGCAATGATGACCCGGCGGTTGCCGCGGTCGATCAGGCGCGAGATCGGCAGGCCCATGATCGCGTAGAAGGCCGCGAAGGTGAAGCCGTGCAGGAGGCCCATCATCGTGTCGTTGACGCCGAGCGACTTCTGGATCGGCCCGACCAGCAGGGTCAGGATCTGCCGGTCCATGATCGAGAAGATGTAGGCGAGGAGCAGCACGCCGACGGCGTACCAGGCCCGTCCGGGGGGCGTGAACGTGGGAGAGGTCGTGTCGGTTCGGTTCATGTCAGAGTTTCCTACGAATGCGGTGTGTCGACAAGCCGGCGGCGCGCCGGAGTGCGCTCCGGCACCCGCCGCGGACGTTCGGCAGTGAGGTTGGAAGTCGGGAGACGGGCCGCGCGGGCGGCCCGGACGGGCGCCGGCGGTTCAGGTGTCGGGGCGCCCCTCGGCCGGGCCCGCCATGCGGCGGATCGCGGCGAGCGTCGGGCAGGCGCGCTGCATTGCGACCGGGCAGGTCACTTCCTTGCCTTCGATCGCTGCGCAGACCGCCGCCAGGCGCGCGCAGGGCGGAAGCAGGATCGGGGCGGCGGTGATCGCGAGTGTCATGGCGTTTCCTCCGTCGTGTCGCTCGTGTCGCTCTTCGGCGTCTGTGCCCCGATCCTAGAGAGCCGCCCCGTCGCCCGTCCCCCCACCCGAAGGGGGGGAGAAGGGGGGTGGGGCTCCGCGAAGCTCGGCGCGCTCGGCCGGGACTGCCGGGGCGCCGCGGCGCGTCGCGAAGCGGGTCGACCGGGGCCGGCTCAGACCGGCCGGTCGCCGATGATCCCGGCGCGCTCGAGGTTGCGCACCGCCGGCCAGAAGTCCTGCACGGCGTAGTGCTGGGTCGCGCGGTTGTCCCAGATCGCGACGCTGTTCTTCCGCAGCCGCCAGCGCACCTGGTACTCGGGAACGTAGGCCTGGCTGACGAGGTAGTTCAGCAGCTGGCTTGCCCCCGGCGCGAAGTCCTGCCCGAAGCGGACGTTGGCCGGCGTGTGGAAGTTGGTGAAGTGGGTGGTGAAGGCGTTGACGAAGAGCACCTTCTCCCCGGTCTCGGGGTGGGTGCGGACGACGGGGTGCTCGGGGTCCGGGTACTGGGCCTTGAGCGCGAGGCGCTTCTCGATCGGCATCGCCGCCCCGAAGGTCGCCTCGATGCTGTGGCGGGCGCGCAGGCCGTCGATCTGCGCCTTCACATGCTCCGGCAGCCGCTCGTAGGCGAGCGCCATGTTGACCCAGATCATGTCGCCGCCGACCGCCGGCGCCTCGGTGCAGCGCAGCACCGCGCCGAACTGCGGGCATTCCCGCCAGGTCGTGTCACAATGGTAGGCGTTCTCGTACTGCTCGGCCCGCGACTCGGGGCCCTTGTGGATCAGGACGAGGCCCGGGTGGTCGGGGTCGCTGCCGACGACCGGATGGTCCTCGAGCGGCCCGAAGCGGCGGGCGAAGGCGACGTGCTCGGCGCGGGTGAAGTCCTGGTCGTTCAGGAACAGGACCTTGTGCTTGAGCAGCAGCGCGTGGATCTCGGCGAAGAGATCCGCGTCGTGCGCCGCTTCGCCGAGGTCGAGGTCGACGAGCTCGGCGCCGATGGCGCAGGTGAGCGGCTCGACCTTGATCGAGCCGCTCCGCCCGCCGCGCCGCCTGACGGCGGGGGCGGAAAGGCCGGCGGCGAGGGTATCCTGGGTCATGATTGCATCTCCATGCATGAGGGGGGCGGGGTAGGCAGGGGCGTTCAGGCGGCGGCGGACGCGGCCGAGGCGGCGGGCATCGGCGACGAAGCGGGTCGGCTCGCCGCACGTGTCGGCCGGCGCAATCCGCGCAGCTCGGCCGGGACGTCGAGTTGGTCGTTGCTGCGCATCTGCGCCACGAACAGCCGGATGCATCCGCCGCAGTCCGCCTGCTTGCCGAGCGCGCGGTAGATCTTTCCCGGCGTGATGAGGGTGAGCGGGTCCGAGGCCCGCATCCAGGCGATGGCGTCGCGGATGTCGCGGTCGCTCACGCCGGTGCACGAACAGACGATCATTGCCGCACACCGGCAGCGATGACCGCCGCGAGGCTGGTGTTCGTGTTGGCGGAGGTCATTTCGCTGTTCCCCTGTGTCTTCCGTGGCTTCTTCGCGAGGCTACCCGGGGAGCGGTGCCTCGCGCGCCCCCCCTTCCGAGGGGGGGCGCGGCCGGAGGGTGGGGGGTGGGGGCGTCCGGGCCATCGCCCAGCGCGCGCGGCCGGACGTTGGGAAGGCTGGATTCGCCGTCGACGATGGCACGGCGCACGCTCGGCAGGCCGGCACCCTCGCGCTCCAGGTGCGCGAGCAGTCCCTGCCAGATCAGCGGGCGGGCGGCGATGACGGTGACGCCTTCGCGGTCGACGAGCCGGTGCAGCGAGCGTCCGTCGAGCCAGGGGCCGGGAAGGACCAGCCGCGCGCCGACCGCGAGCGCCGCATGGACGAGGTCGCGGCCGTCGCGGTGGAACAGCGGAACGGCGGCGAGGACGATGTCCTCCCGCCGCAGGTCGGCCTCCGGGGCGGCGGCAGAGATGAAGCTCGGGGTCTCCGTGATCGGGTCGGCCGCCTCGCGCCGGCAGGCGACCAGATCCTCGTAGCAGAGCAGGTTCGGGATCGCTCCCGGCCCCGGCATGTCGGCGCGGTCGGTCATCGCGATGAAGGTCCGCACCGAGGCGAGCCGCGGGCCGATCTCCTCGACGAGCGGCATGAAGGTGAGGTCGAAGAAGAGCGCGCGTGCCCCGGCCGCGTCGGCGGCCCGGACGATCTCGTCCGGGTGCCCGCGCGGATCGAGCGGCACGAAGCGCAGCCCGGCGGCGTCGGCCGCGGCGGCGAGCTCGAGGTGGCGGTGGCCGTTCCAGGCCAGCGTCGCCACGGCGTCATCCCGGGACAGGCCGGCGGTGGCGAACGCGCCGGCCACCCGCCGCGCCCGTGCCGCCAGCTCGGCCAGCGTTGCGCGATGCAGGTCGCCTTCCACCCGGCGGGAGACGACGTCGCCCCCCGGGTTTTGCCTGTCTTGCACCAGCGCGTTCATGTTGGATCTCCTGTCAGGGTTGGAGGACCGTCGCCCCGACCGTGCGGCGCGACTCGAGCGCCCGGTGCGCTTCGGCCGCGTCGGCGAGGGCGAAGGTCTGGCTCGGCTCGCTCGCGATCTTGCCGGCGAGCACCCAGTCGAAGACCTCCCGCGCCATGTCGAGCATGTGCGACCGGGGCGTGGCGTAGTGGATCATCGCCGGGCGGGTCAGCCAGATCGAGCCCTTCATCGCGAGCAGCGTCGTGTCGATGACGACCGGCCCCGACGAGGTGCCGTTGCTGACGAGCACGCCGCGCGGCTGCAGGCTGTCGAGCGAGGCCATCAGCGTGTCCTTGCCGACCGAGTCGTAGACGACCGGCACGCCCTTGCCGTCGGTGATCTCGCGCACCCGCTTGGCGATGTCCTCGCGCGAGGTGACGATGACGTGGGCGCAGCCGTTGGCGCGGGCGACCTCGGCCTTCTCGTCGGTGCTGACGGTGCCGATCATGGTGACGCCGAGCGCGCGGGCGAGCTGGCAGGCGATCAGCCCGACGCCGCCGGCGGCCGCGTGGTAGAGGATCGTCTCGCCGGCCTCGAGCGGCCGGACCTGGCGGAACAGGTACTGGGCGGTCATGCCCTTCATCATCAGCGTTGCGGCGGTGCTGTCGCGGACCCCGTCGGGGATCGGGATCAGCACGTCGGCCGGCATCACGCGGACGTCGGAATAGGCCCCCTGCGGCCCGAGGAGATAGCCGACCCGGTCGCCCGGGCGGATGTCGGTGACGCCGGGGCCGACCGCCTCGACGACGCCGACGGCGTCGGAGCCGAGGCCGTTCGGCAGCGGCATCGGATAGCGGCCGGTGCGGAAATAGACGTCGATGAAGTTGACCGCGACATAGGTGTGCCGGACCCGCGCCTCTCCCGGCCCGGGCTCGCCGACCTCGACCTGCTCCAGCCGGAGAACTTCGGGGCCGCCGATCTCGTGGATGCGAATGGCGTAGGACATGGCTTTCCTCCCTTGGGGGCCGGGCGGTCAGGCGACCGTGGCGTCTCCGGCTTCGAGTTGCAAGATCAGGCCCTCGGCCATCGGCCATTCGCCGAAGCCCGAGGCGGGGTTGAGGTGGCCGACCGCGCCGAGGTCGACGAGGCGGGAACCCCAGTCGCCGGCGAGGGCGGCGACGCGGTCGAAGTCCCCGAGCGGGTCGTTGCGGCTGGCCGCGACGATGCTCGGGAAGGGCAGCGGCCGGCGCGGGACCGGCAGCCAGCCGCCGGCCTCGAGCGCGGCGATGGTCGGATAGCCCTCCGGCATCGGCCGCTCGAAGTCCGGCGGGGTGGCGAGGAGCGCGCCGAGGACGGGACGGCGGGTGTGCTGCGCCCAGTGCGCGACCATCACCACGCCGCCGCTGTGCGCGACGACGACGAGCGGTCCCTCGACCGCCTGCGCCTCCCGCTCGATGGCGGCGCAGCGGGCCGCGCAGTCGAGGTCGTCGCGGCCCATCGGCGGCACGGCGCGGACCCTGGGCAGCCGCGCGCCGAGCACTGTCTGCCAGTGCTCGGCGACGTGGTCGCGAAGGCCCGGGACGATCAGGACGGTTGCCCCGGACATCCCTGCCTCACTCGGCCGCGTGCAGCAGGCCGCGCTGGCCGGGCTGGCGGTTCGGCGCGAAGCCGTTGCGGGCCAGCGTCTCGTCGGCCGACTTGTAGAACTCGCCGATCCGGTAGATGCGGCGCGCCTCCTTGCCGTTCGCGATGTCGCGGCCGAACTCGTCGGCGATCTTCACGATCTGCTCGATCTGGCTGACGGTGCCGAACTTCGCGGTGCGGCGCTGGTTCCAGATGTTGTCCTCGATGCCGACGCGGACGTGCAGGCCCATCGCCATCGCCATCATGTTCATCGGCAGCACGTTCAGCATCGACGATTCGAGGGTCAGCACCGCGCCGTCCGGCGTGCCCCGGACGAAGTTCGCGAGGTTGTAGATGTTCGGCGCGTCGAAGCCGCCACCGATCGCGACCCAGGTCAGGATCAGCGGCACGTTGCAGACGCCGCGGCGCATCATCCGCTCGACGGTCTCGAGCTGGGTGATGTTGGCGAGCTGGAAGTGGGTCTGGATACCCTTCTCCGACAGGCGACGGATGTGCTCCTCGACCCACTCCGGCCCGGCCGGAACCGTCATCTCGCGGTAGGCCTGGTAAAGCGCCGGGTCGGCGAGCGTGGTGCCGCGGATGTCGGCCTCGTTCATCTGCTCGACGATGTTCATCTGGTTGGTGTTGATCGCGATCGTCACCTGGTCCGGGGTCGGGGTCAGCTCGGCGAGCATGTGCCGGGTGTCGTCCGACAGCCACTTCGCCTCGGCGCCGTCGCCCTCGGGGGCGAAGGAGATCGAGCCGCCCACCTGCAGGATCATGTCCGGCACCGCGTCGCGGATGCGGGCCAGCGCCTCGTTGAACATCGACAGCCGCTTCGAGCCCTTGCCGTCGAGTTCGCGGACGTGCAGGTGCAGCACCGTCGCGCCGGCGTTGTAGCAGTCGACCGCCTTCTGGACGTGCTCGTCCATGCTGAGCGGGATGTCCTCGGGGAAGTCCTCGGGTCCCCACTCCGGGCCGTAGGGCGCCGCGGTGATCACCAGTTTCTCCTGGTTCTCAGGGAAGTTCGCGCCATCCATGAAATTCATGGTCTTTTCCTTTCGGTGTCTGGTTTTGCAGGTGGAGGGTTAGGCCAATCAGTAGGGCACGTCGCCGACGATGCCCGCCCGCTCCATCTTCCGGTGGCAGGGCGGATAGTCCATCACCGCATAGTGCTGCGTGGACCGGTTGTCCCAGAAGGCGACGCTGTTCGGCTTCCACCGCCAGCGCACCTGGAACTCGGGCACGAAGGCCTGGCTGACGAGATAGTTGAGGAGCTCGCTGGCGCCCGGGGAATAGTCCTGCCCGAAGCGCACGTTGGCCGGCGTGTGGAAGTTGGTGAAGTGGGTGGTGAAGGCGTTGACGAAGAGCACCTTCTCCCCGGTCTCGGGGTGGGTGCGGACGACGGGGTGCTCGGGGTCCGGGTACTGGGCCTTGAGCGCGAGGCGCTTCTCGATCGGCATCGCCGCCCCGAAGGTCGCCTCGATGCTGTGGCGGGCGCGCAGGCCGTCGATCTGGGTCTTCACATGCTCCGGCAGCCGATCGTAGGCCGCGGCCATGTTGACCCACATCGTGTCGCCGCCGACCTCGGGGCATTCGACGCAGCGCAGCACGCAGCCGAAGGGCGGCCGCTCGCGCCAGGTGGCGTCGCTGTGCCAGGCGTTCTCGTAGCGGTCGTTCGGCGAGTCGGGCGACTTGTAGATCCGCACCAGGCCCGGGTTCTCCGGGTCGCTGCCGGCGACCGGGTGATCCTCGAGCTCGCCGAAATAGCGGGCGAAGGCGACGTGGTCGGCGCGGCTGATGTCCTGGTCGCGGAAGAAGATCACCTTGTGCTCGAGCAGCAGCGCCCGGAGCTCGGCCATGACGTCGGCGTCGTGCCGGGCCTCGCCGATGTTCACGTTCAGGATCTCGGCGCCGATCGTGCAGGTCAGCGGCTCGACCTTGATTGCCGAGAGCCGTGCGGTGCCGGAGACCTGGGCGGGTGCGCCCGGCTTCGAGGGTGCCTCGGTAACTGAAGTCATCTTTTCTCCTCCTGCCGCCGGTCTCGACCCGCTGGCATTCATCGCCCCGTCAGCCGGCTGGCGTGGAGGTTGTAGCGAGTCGCCGCGGCGGCGGTCCCCCCCCTCGAAGGGGGGGATGCGCCCCGGGGAGGTCAGCCGGCCGGCGCCAGGATGCCCATGAGTCGCGCCCGCGAGACCACCTGCTTGCGGGTTCCCGCGCTCAGCTTCGCGAAAAGGTTCTTCACGTGCCATTTGACGGTATCCTCGTGGATGTTCATCGTCAGGCCGATTTCCTTGTTCGACAGGCTTCGGGCGAGCAGCACGAGCACCTCGCGCTCCTTCGGCGTCAGCGCGGACGAGTGGGCGACGAGGTCGAGGTCGTCCCGGGTCGACGCCGCGGCCGCCGGCGGCGCATTGCGCGGCTCCGGCGCGATTCCGGCCGCGTCGGCGGCGCGCGCCGCGATGCGTCCGATCCGGTCGCCGAGCGCGGGATGGGCGGCCTCGAACACCCGCGCCAGGCCGTAGACGTTTGCGAGCTCGACCGCCTCCTGCGCCAGCTCGCTCGCGTCCTCGCCGGCGTTGTGCAGGACGAGCGCGCGAAACCCCAGCGTCTCGACGTTGAGGCGCTGCCGCTTCGCCGCCCTGGCCGCGGCATTCGCGCGCTCGAACGGCGCGCGGGCCCCCTTCCAGTCCCGCGCCGCGATGGCGGCGCAGCCGTGCGCCACGTCGCGGTAGATCTCGACGCTCTCGAGCCAGCGCGGCCCGCGCAGCGGAGCCTCGGCGGCGACGAGCGCGTCGATGCGCGCCACCAGCGCGCGGCAGCTCTCCACCCGGTAGTGCCGTGCGTGCAGCATCACCTGCTCGGAGAGGCTGGAGATGCGGAGCCGCGGCAGGCCGCGGAGCTCGCCGACCGCGTAGAGCCCCTCGAGCACCTCGAGCGCCCGCGCCTCGCTCGTCTCCTCCGCGATGAGGGCGAGCGTCCGGAAGGCGAGGATGACCGCATCGGGCAGGGCGCTCCGCTCGAGCACGTCGAGCCGGTTCGCGAGCGTCAGCTCCGCCTCGCGCGGCGCGCCGCGAACCCAGAGCGCCGCCGCGAGCAGCGCCGCCAGCATGCAGGAGAAGGAGCTGCGCCGGCCGAGATCGGCATCCGCCTGCAGCAGCGCCGGCCGCAGGATGCGCTCGGCGAGCAGGATCTGCCCCTCCCACAGGTAGGTGAGGCCGACGATGAGGTCGCTCCATCCGGCGAGGTAGGCCGGAGGCGGGGCGTCGGGATCGCCTCTCGGCGCGCGCTGCTGCCGCAGGCGCGCCAGCGCGGGCTCGCCGTCGATCAGCGCCCGGAAGGCCGAGCGGTTGGCGTGGATCCGCAGCAGCCAGGGGTCGGTCAGCGGCGGATCGACGGCCCAGGGATCGTGCAGCGCCGCGAACCGGTCGGGATCGTCGGCGAAGACCGCCGCCCCGGCGCGGACCAGCGCGCACTCGCAGCGGATCTCGTCGTCGATGTCGTCGCGCGCCAGCACGCGCGCCACCAGCCGCTCCGCCGCCTCGTGCCGCTCGCTGATGGCGAGCGACCAGGCGGCGGCGAGCAGCAGCCGCGGCCGGCAGTCCGACTCGGTGCTCGGGATGATGCTGAACCATTCCTGGACGTCGTCGAGGCGCCCGTGCGCCATCACCGAGTCGTAGAGGCTCCGCTCCGCCAGCTCGCAGGCCCAGTCCTGCCGCCCCGCCGCCAAGGCATGCCGCGCCGCGATGGCGGGAAGCCCGTTGGCCGACAGCCACTCGGCGGCCCGGGCGTGGACGGCCGCCTGCTCCTCGGGCGCGAGCTCGCCGAACCGCTTCTTCAGCGCGTCGCGCGCGAGGGCATGCAGCCGCACCCAGTCGCTCTGCTCGCCGGCCACGAGGACCGGCGTCGTGCACGCGATGCGCCGAAGGCGCTCGGCGGCGTCCGGGGCGCCGGCAACTGTGGCCGCCAGCGCCGGGCTGAAGCCGTCGACGATCGACACGCGCTCCAGGAAGGCGCGATCGGCGGGGTCGAGATTGGCCAGGAGCAGGCTCGAGAACCGCTGGTGCAACTCGCCCTTCTGCCGCAGCAGCGACTGCGCCGCGGCGCGCGGGTCGCGATCGGCGGCCATCACCGCGACGACCATCTGGAGGCCGAGGGGCCAGCCGTCGGCCATCTCGTGCAGCCGGACCGCGATGCCGGGGTCGAAATCCGCGCCGAACCGCTGCCGGACCAGCGCGATCGCTTCGTCGACCTCGAAGCGCAGGTCCGAGGCGCCGACGGTCGCGCAGTCCCCGTAGGCGACGAGATCGTCGAGCCCCGCCGGAGTCGCGCCCTGCATCCCGATCAGGACCCGCACGTTCGGCGGCAGGTTTCGCAGCAGGTAGGCGAGCGCCTCGAAGGTGGCGGGCGACAGGCGGTTGGCCTCGTCGAGCACGAGCACGATGTCGAGCGCCGACTGCGTGATCTCAGCGAGCCATTCCGTAATGCCCTCCAGCGGGTCCGCCGGCGGCGAAGCCAGCAGCGCCTGGCCGAACGTGGGTCGGCAGGCGGCGCCGCGGAAGGCCACGACCAGGCTCCGCAGGAGCCGGCCCGGATCGTCGCCGGGGCTCGCCGTCAGCCAGAGGACGATCGCGCCGTTGCCGAGCGCCTCGCGGCGCCACTGCGCGAGAAGCGAGGTCTTGCCGTAGCCCGGCGGCGCCTGGATCACGATCGCGTGAGCGTCGCGGAAACGGCCCGAACCGAGCGCGAGCCGCGGCCGGCTCAACAGGTCGCGCTGGATTCTGGGCGGCGTCGCCCTGAGCAGAAGTTCCGCCGGCGCCGTCTCGCCTGACGGGCTCCCGACCTCCGCGAGTTGGGTGGTCTCCATCGTGTTTGAACCGACGCGCCTTCGGATGGGATATCTCGCCGTCGGCGACAGGATCGCCGATCTCCGGCCGGCATTCCAGCGTGATGTGGCCCGCTCCTCCACGGCCACGTCGAACGGGTCGGCGCCTCCGGGACCGGGCGGCCGCCGCCAGGGCTTTTCGATGGCGCCGAAGCGGCCCGTTCGGGCCGGCCGGCGGTTTGCGGTGCCGGGCCGGCCGGGCTAGCCTGGGGGTTGTTTCGCGGGTGGCGAGGAGGGCGGCGACGATGAAGAACCCCTGGATGAGCCTCTGGCTCAGTGCGGCGAACCGGGCGGCCAACCGGGCGGCGGGCACCGCGCGGGGCCTGTGGCTGGCCGAGGCGCGGCGGCAGCAGCGGGCGCTCGCCCGCGAGATGGCCAAGCCGGCGCGGCCGCGGCGCAAGCCGGCGCCGAAGCGGGGCAAGTGAGCCCCCGGCCGAGCCGGGTTCGCGTGGGTTGGAGGAGACGGAGATGGACGACGAGAAGTTCAACATGTCGACGCGCAAGTACCTGAAGCAGGTGGGCGTGACCTCGCAGCAGGCGATCGAGCGGCACGTCCGCGAGCATGGCGACACCTCGGGGCGGCTGAAGGTCCGCACCGTGCTGACGATCGAGGGGCACGGCATGGAGCATGTGGTCGAGGGCGAGATCGACCTCGGGTAGCCGGTCAGGGCAGCAGCACGGCGGCGCCGGTCAGGCGCCCCGCGCGCAGGCGGTCGAGCGCCTCGTTCGCCGCGGCGAGCGGGAAGGTCTCGACCGCGCAGCGGACCGGGACGGTCGGGGCGAGGGCGAGGAAGTCGACCGCGTCCCGGCGGGTGAGGTTCGCGACCGAGCGCAGGACACGCTCCTCCCAGAGCAGGCGGTAGGGGAAGGCGGGGATGTCGCTCATGTGGATGCCGCCGCAGACGACGGTGCCGCCCTTGCGGGTGGCGGCGAGGGCGGCGGGGACGAGGGCGCCGACCGGGGCGAAGAGGATGGCGGCGTCGAGCGGCTCGGGCGGGACCTCGTCGGAGCCGCCGGCCCAGGCGGCGCCGAGGCTCAGGGCGAAGGCCTGGGCGGCGGTGTCGCCGGGGCGGGTGAAGGCGTGCACGCGCCGGCCCTGGGACCGGGCGACCTGGGCGACGATGTGGGCGGCGGCGCCGAAGCCGTAGATGCCGAGGGCCTCCGCCGCGCCGGCCATGACGAGGCTGCGGTGGCCGATGAGGCCGGCGCAGAGCAGGGGGGCGGCCTCGGCGTCGGTGTAGCCGTCGGGGATCGGGAAGCAGTAGCGGGCGTCGGCCGTGGCGTACTCGGCATAGCCGCCGTCGCGGGTGTAGCCGGTGAAGCCGGGGGCGTCGCAGAGATTCTCCTGCCCGTTCAGGCAGTAACGGCAGGTTCCGCAGGTGTGGCCGAGCCAGGGGATGCCGATACGCAGGCCCTCCGCGAGGCCCTTGACGCCCCGTCCGGTGGCGGCGACGCGGCCGACAATCTCGTGGCCGGGGACGATGCCGGGCGGGACGCCGGGGAGCTCGCGGTCGACGACGTGCAGGTCGGTGCGGCAGACGCCGCAGGCGGCGACCCTGACCAGGACCTCGCCGGGGCCGGGCTCGGGGACCGCTCGCTCGACCGGGTCGACCCGGCCGGGGTGGGTGGTCGCCATGGCCCGCATCTCGCCCTCCGCGCCTGCTGGATGGGGCATGATACGGCGTTTTCGCCGGATTCGGGAATGGCGGGTCGCAAGGGATTGGAACGGCGGGGAAATGGGCGGTATGGAAGGCGTATGGAAAGCGGCTGGAAAGCGTATTGCGACTATTCTTGTCGGGAATGGAGGATCGGGCGGTGAAGAACCCCTGGATGAGCCTG
>NZ_CALLYO010000572.1 GCF_937858865.1 uncultured Amaricoccus sp.
GAAATGAGACCAAACCGCCCGCATATCCCTTCATCGATATAACTGTCAAAGAGCGAGGACCCAAAAGCACCCCATCACGCCCAACCTAGGCGCAACAAGCTGCCCGAGCCCCTGATTTTCAGGCCACAAGGTCGCCCCCGCCGCCGTTGCAGCGGTAGATACGAGGCTCCCGCGCCGGGTGCAAGCGAAAAACGCCGCTTCGTGACAGAATCTTTGCACCCCGCCGCCGCAACCCCGGCCGCCCGCAGCCATGCCGTTGAAGCCACCCGCCCCCGCGCGTAACCTGCACCGCCGGCGCCGCACGAGCGCCTGCAGCAACCAGGGAAGGACAGCGTCATGATGCACCGCCGGACTTTCGTCGGCCTGTCGCTCGCCGCGGGTGCCGGAGCCCTCGTCTCCGCCTGCGCGCCGGAGGCCCCGGCCGGGCCGACCATCCGCGACATCTTCAACTCCAACGCCAGCTTCTCGACGCTCGCCCAGGCGCTCGCCCAGGCCAACGTGCAGTCGCTCGGCGACACCGGGCCCTTCACCGTCTTCGCCCCGCGCAACTCTGCCTTCGCGAAGCTCCCGGAGGGCGAGCTCGAGCGGCTGATGCAGCCCGAGAACCGCGAGGAACTCGCCCGCATCCTGCAGTTGCACGTGGTCCCGGGCAGCCATCCCGCCTCGGCACTGGTGAACCGCACCACGACCCTGGTGACGCTGAGCGGCCTCAGCATCATCGTCGACGGCTTCAACGGCCTCAACGTCGGCGGCGTGAACGTGGTGCAGCCCGACGTGATGGCCTCGAACGGGGTCATCCACGTGGTGGACGGCGTCATCCTGCCACCCGCCTGAGCCCGTCCTGGCCCGCCCGCGCAGGACGCCGGTCCCGTCCTTGCCATGCCCGGCGGGGACGGCTACCTCCCGGAGGCGGAAGAGGGGCCTCGGGGGGAGCGCGATGAACGGCACGCTCAGGATCGCGGCGGGCAGCATCGTCGTCGGCCTCCTCGTCCTCGGGATCAAGTATCTCGCCTATGCGGTCACCGGCTCGGTGGCGCTCTACTCGGACGCCCTCGAGAGCCTCGTCAACGTCGCCACCGCCATCGCCGCGCTGGTCGCGATCCGGCTCTCGGCGCAGCCGCCTGACCAGAAACATCCCTACGGCCATCACAAGGCGGAGTATTTCAGCGCCGTCCTCACCGGCGTCCTCATTCTCGTCGCCGCCATGCTGATCCTGCGCGAGGCCTGGCACGCCTTCCGCGCGCCGCGGATGATCGACGCCCCGGTCCTCGGCCTCGCGCTGAACGGCATCGCTGGCCTGCTGAACGCCGGCTGGGCATGGCTGCTCATCCGCCGCGGGCGGACGCTGCGCTCCCCTGCCCTCGCCGCCGACGGCCGGCACCTGCTCGCCGACGTCGTCACCTCGGTCGGCGTCGCCGTCGGGATCGTGCTCGCCGTCCTGACCGGCTGGGCAATCCTCGACCCCGCGCTCGCCTCGCTCGTCGCGGTCAACATCCTCTGGTCCGGCTGGCAGGTCGTGCGCGCCTCGCTCGGCGGGCTGATGGACGAGGCCGTGCCCGAGGCCCGGCTCGCCGAGATCCGCGACGTGATCTCGCGGCACGCCGAAGGGGCGATCGAGGCGCACGACGTGCGCACCCGTGCCGCCGGTGCCGCGACCTTCATCGACTTCCACCTGGTCGTGCCCGCCGCCATGTCGGTCGCCGAGGCGCACGACATCTGCGACCGCATCGAGAGCGGCCTCCGCGCGGCGGTCGAGGGCGCCCGCATCACCATCCACGTCGAGCCGGAGAACAAGGCGAAGCACTCGGGGGTGCTGGTGCTCTGAGAGACCTCTGCAAAGGCGCAGGAGCGCGCTCGCGCGCACTTGTCGCACGCGTGCGAAATCAGGCAAGTGGTTGAATCTTTTACTGTATATAAAACGCGTTCATTGTTCCTTCACCGAGGTTAACGTGCCGAGTCCTCGGTCTCGGGAGACTCGCTAGTAGCCGCCGACGACCGGGAGGATCTCGCCGGTGATGTAGCTCGAGCATTGTGCCGAGGCGAGAAAGACATAGGCCGGGGCGATCTCCTCCGGCTGGGCCGGCCGCTTCATCGGCGTCTTCTCGCCAAAGCGGGCGACCTTGCCCGGCTCCTTGTCGGATGGGTTGAGCGGGGTCCAGACCGGCCCCGGGGCGACGCAGTTCACCCTTATGCCGCGCGGCAGCAGGCTGGCCGCCAGCGCCCGAGTGAAGGCGTGGATGCCGCCCTTGGTCATCGAATAGTCGACCAGATCCTTCGAGCCCTCGATGCCGGTGACCGACCCGGTGTTGATGATCGCCGATCCCGGCCTCATCTCGGCCGCCGCCGCCTGCGCGAGGTGGAAGTAGCCGTAGAGGTTCGTCTTCACCGTCTCGTCGAAATGCTCCGGGCTGAGCTCGAGGAAATCGGCGGCATGCACCTGGAAGGCGGCGTTGTTGACCAGGAGGTCGATCCCGCCGAACGCGCGCACCGTGCGCGCCACCGCCTCGCGGCAGAAGTCGCGGTCCGCCACGTTGCCGCGGAGGACGAGCGCGCGCCGCCCCTCGCGCTCGATACAGGCCCTCGTCTCCGCCGCGTCCGTCTCCTCGGCGAGGTGCGCGATCGCGACGTCCGCGCCTTCCCGCGCGAAGAGCACGGCCACGGCGCGGCCGATCCCGGAATCCCCGCCCGTGACGAGCGCCACCTTGCCCTCGAGCTTGCCCGACCCCTTCCAGTAGGGCGCATCGTACATCGGCAGCGGATCGAGTCGCGCCTCCACGCCCGGCTTCGCCTGATGCTGCTCCGGAAAGGGCGGGACCGGATAGGTGCGGGCACCGAGCTGCGCCGGACCTGATTCCTTGCCGCCCCGCTCCCGATCGTCGCGCCGCACCTCCTCCTGGATGGCACGCTGCGCGCCGACGACGGCATCGGGATCGCGGGTGTCGCTATCGGCCACTGGCTTCTCCTTCGGGCTCGCGGCAGCCCGCCGCGGACCGCCTCGCGAGACCCAACTCCGAGCCTCTCCGCCGTTCCGCCGCCCCGCCCGGA
>NZ_CALLYO010000573.1 GCF_937858865.1 uncultured Amaricoccus sp.
GGCGCGCGCGCCCACTCAGTCCTCCAGCCGCCGCGCCTCGTCCACCAGCATCACCGGGATCCCGTTGTGGATCTGGAAGGCGAGCCCCGCCCCGGTCGAGACGAGCTCCTGGCGAACCGGGTCGTAGGCGAGCCGCCCGCGCGTCACCGGGCAGACCAGGAACTCGAGCATCTGCCGGCAGGCATGCGTCGCCGGGACCTCGACGGTCCCTTCCTTCTCCGCGCCCCCGCTCACTGCATCGCCCCCTCGTCGCCGCTCGAGCGCAGGGCGAATTCCATCAGCGCCACCAGCGTCTCCCGCCGCTCGGACAGCGTCGGCGCCTCGAGCAGCGCCTGCTTCTCCTCCGGGTCGAACGGACAGAGGATGGCGAGCGAGTTCACCAGGAGCTCCGGATCCGCCTCCTTCAGGCTGTCCCAGTCCGAGGAGAGCTGCGCGCTGTCGAAGAACCGCCCGAGCACGTCGAGGAAAGCCGGACGGTCGAAGCCCGCGTCCTGCTCGGCCCGCCCGAGGTCGCGCTCGAAGCTCGACCAGTCGACGGCGGCGCGGAGGTAGGGCGTGAACCCCTCCTGCACCTCGCCGAGCCGGAAGCGGCAGATCCCGGAGAGCGTGATCAGATAGCGCCCGTCCTCGGTCTCCTGCAGCGCCGTCACCCGCCCGGCGCAGCCAACCTTGTGCAGCCGCACCCCCTCCCCCTCCGCCGTCGCGCAGGGCTGGATCATCCCGACCAGCCGGTGCGGCGTCTTGAGGGTGTCCTCCAGCATGGCGAGATAGCGCGGCTCGAAGATGTTGAGCGGCAGCCGCGCCCGCGGCAGCAGCAGCGCTCCCGGCAACGGAAAGACCGGGATCGTGTCCGGCAGGTCGGCCAGGCTGAACTTCCTGCCCATGCCCCTCCCCTCGGGCGGCCCCGCCTCAGGCGAAGATCATCGAGCTCAGGCGCCGGCGCCCCTTCTGCGCCTCCTCGCTCTTCGGCCCCAGGCTGTCGAAGATCTTGAAGAGCTGCGCCTTCGCCGCCCCGTCGTTCCACTCGCGGTCGCGGCGGAAGAGCTCGAGCAGCGTCTCGATCGCGCCGGCCTGGTCGCCCGCGCCGACCTGCGCCTTGGCGAGGTCGTAGCGCGCCTGGTGGTCATCGGGGTTGCGCTCGACCGCCGCGCGCAGCTCCGCCGTCTCGCCGGCGCCCGCGCTCATCTCGGCGAGGTCGATCTGCGCCTTCGCCGCCAGGAGCGCCGGATCGCTCGCCTTGGCCGGCGGCGCCAGCGCCACGATCTCCCGCGCCCGCTCGATGTCGCCTAGCGCGAGATACGCCCGCGCGAGCCCGGCGATCGCCGCAACATTGCCCTCCTCCTCGGCGAGGATCGCTGAGAAGGTCTGCGCCGCATCTGCGGCCGCGCCCTCCTCGAGCATCTCCTCCGCCGCGGCGAGCGCCTGCTCGATACCGGCGTTGCCGCCCGACATGGCGATCAGCCGGTCGACGAAGGCCTTGATCTGCGCCGGCGCCTGCGCGCCCATGAAGCCGTCCACCGGCTGCCCGCCGACGAAGGCGAAGACCGCCGGGATCGACTGCACCCGCATCTGCGCCGCGATCCGCTGGTTCTGGTCGACGTCGATCTTGACCAGGCGCACCTTGCCCTTCGCCTCGGTCACCGCCTTCTCGAGCGCCGGCCCGAGCGTCTTGCAGGGGCCGCACCAGGGCGCCCAGAAGTCGACGATGACCGGCATCTCCATCGAGGCCTCGATCACGTCGGCCATGAACGTCGCCTCGGTCCCGTCCTTGATCGGGCTCGGCTGGACAGGCGCTGTCAGATCCATGGTCTCGCTCACTCTCCCTCGCACGGCCCCGTCGGCCGCTGGCTTGCGGCTTAGGTGGGGTAGGGTCCGGCTTGCGTCAAGCTCAATCCCCCTCGGCCAGCCCGCGGCAGAGCGCCTCGTGCCGCTCGACGAAGGCGCGCCGGACCTCGGCGGGCGGGCGGAGGACGAGCCGCATCTCGCCCAGCCCCTCGACCTTCGGCACCCCGAAGAAGCGGTCCGCCTCCGCCGCCTCGAAGCCGGCGAGATGCACCGCCTCGAGCCACGCCGAGATCCGGTCCGCCCGCTTGATCTGCGCCTTGACAAGCTTCGGCAGCTCTGCCGGCAGCCCGAAGCGGATGTGCACCGCCCGCGCCAGCCGCTCGTCGAGCGCGGCATACCCCGGCCCCACCGCCGCCTTCACCGGCGAGATCATGTCGCCGATCACATACTCCGGCGCATCGTGCAGCAGCGCCGCCAGCCGCCAGCGCGCCTCCGCCGCCGGCACCAGCCGCCCGAACAGCTCCTCGACGAGCAGCGAATGCTCGGCCACCGAATAGGGATGCTCGCCGCGGGTCTGCCCGTTCCATCGCGCGACGAAGGCGAGCCCGTGCGCGATGTCCTCGATCTCCACGTCGAGGGGCGAAGGGTCGAGCAGGTCGAGCCGCCGCCCCGAGAGCATCCTCTGCCACGCCCGCGCCATCCCTCACCTCACGACGGTCAGATCGTCCGGGAAGCGGTCGAGATAGGCGCAGGTCTTGCCGAGGGCGAGCAGGTGCTTGACCAGCATCCGCCGCAGGAAGGCCGGGTTCTCGTGCGGCAGCGTCCCGTCCGGGCCGACCGGGTGGTCGGGGAAATGCGCCGCCATGAACGCGCGATAGGCCCGCTTGAAGCGCAGCGGGAACTCGCCGCGCTCGTCCTTCCAGGGCTTCCGCGGCCCGATGAAGTGCACGACGTTCGCATCCTCCATCGCCTCGAAGAGCCGCGATGCCCAAGTATACTGCCAGTTCCACCGCGGCGACAGCTCGGCCCAGTCCCCCTTCAGCGTCGCGTTGAGCAGGTTCTGGTCGTGGCGGATCATCACGTCGCGGTTCTCCCGCCCGATCCTGACGCAGCTCCCGAGGATGCCCTGCGCGTTGAAGCCGGCCACGTCGATCAGCATGACGCCCGCATTGAAGTAGGGCGCGCCCTCCACTCCCAGCACCTTGAACTGCTTCGGCCGTCGCGCCGGCGTGCGCCATTGCGAATTGTCCCTGACCGCCCCGATCGCATGGCTCCCGAGATCGACCCCGAGCAGCGCGCCGAAGTCGCCCCCCTGCACGAAGACGTCCCCGTCGAGATAGAGGAGCCGCCGGTATTCGCCCGCGAAGGCCGCCGGCAGCGCCAGCCGCAGGTAGACCACCTGCGTCCGCCCGGGATCGAGCCTCAGGCCGTCGAAGAGGTCGCCCGCCGTCACCCGGCAGTAGCGCACCCCGAGATGAGCCAGGCTCGCCGGCTCCGATGGCCGGTCATCCATGTAGCAGAGGCAGATGTCGAAGTCGCGCGCCGGGTGCAGCCGCGCGATCTGCTCGGCCGCCAGCATGGCGTAGCGGGCATACTGCCCGTCGCAGGCGAAGACGATCGCGCGTTCGGCGCGCGGCGGCGTCGAAGCCTCGAGGAGAATGGCCATGGCAACTCCGCAGGGGCCCGGCGATTCCTAGCCACGGCGCCCGCAGTTGTCGAGCACGAGGCTTCTTGCTAAGTGCGCTCGTCGAGTGCGCCCGGGCTAGGCCCGCGGGCCGGAAGGGAGTTTCACGCGCCAATGAGCAACGATTACGTCGTCAAGGATATTGCCCTCGCCGATTTCGGCCGCAAGGAGATCGAGATCGCCGAGACCGAGATGCCGGGCCTGATGGCGCTTCGCGCCGAGTTCGGCGCGGCGAAGCCCCTGAAGGGAGCGCGGATCGCCGGCTCGCTGCACATGACGATCCAGACCGCCGTCCTCATCGAGA
>NZ_CALLYO010000574.1 GCF_937858865.1 uncultured Amaricoccus sp.
GTGATGAGCGCGTTGACACATTTCCCTGAGGATTTCGGGCGGCCGGCGACGAAGCTGGCCGAGGCAGCGGAGTAGAACGATGGCCCTGATCAAAGAAACTGACTACGGGACCCCCGCATCCAAGTCCGAGAAGATGGTGACGCTGACCATCGACGGCGTCGAGGTCACCGTGCCGGAAGGCACGTCCATCATGCGCGCAGCCATGGAGATGGGCACCACCATCCCCAAGCTTTGCGCCACCGACATGCTCGAGAGCTTCGGTTCCTGCCGCCTTTGTTTGATCGAGATCGAAGGTCGCAACGGCACGCCGGCCTCCTGCACCACACCCGTCGCCCCCGGCATTGCGGTCAAGACGCAGACCCCACGCCTCGCGGCCATCCGCAAGGGCGTAATGGAGCTCTACATCTCCGACCATCCGCTGGACTGTCTCACCTGCGCCGCGAACGGTGACTGCGAGCTTCAGGACATGGCGGGCGCGGTCGGCCTGCGCGACGTCCGCTATGGCTACGACGGCGCCAACCACGTCTTCGACAAATCCCGTCTCGATGGCGCCGCCAACGATCTCTGGATCTCGAAGGACGAGACCAACCCCTACTTCAGCTACGATCCCTCGAAGTGCATCGTCTGCAACCGCTGCGTTCGCGCGTGCGAGGAGGTGCAGGGCACCTTCGCGCTGACGATCTCGGGCCGCGGCTTCGACAGCCGCGTGGCAGCCGGCATGAGCGAAGACTTCCTCGAGAGCGAGTGCGTGTCGTGCGGCGCCTGCGTGCAGGCTTGCCCGACGGCGACCCTCATCGAGAAAGATGTCATCGAGATCGGCCAGCCGGAGCATTCCGTCATCACTACCTGCGCCTACTGCGGCGTGGGCTGCGCCTTCAAGGCCGAGATGCGCGGCGAGGAAGTCGTGCGCATGGTGCCCTGGAAGGACGGCAAGGCCAACCGTGGCCACTCCTGCGTCAAGGGCCGCTTCGCGTACGGCTACGCCACCCATCAGGACCGCATTACGAAGCCGATGGTGCGCGACAAGATCACCGATCCGTGGCGTGAGGTCTCCTGGGAGGAGGCGATCGCGCGCGTGGCCGGCGACTTCCGCCGCATTCAGGAGCAGTACGGCCGCACGGCCGTCGGCGGCATCACCTCCTCGCGCTGCACGAACGAGGAAGCCTACCTCGTCCAGAAGCTGATCCGCGCCGGTTTCGGCGTGAACAACGTCGACACCTGCGCCCGCGTCTGCCACTCGCCGACCGGCTACGGCCTGAAGACGGCGTTCGGCGAAAGCTCGGGCACGCAGGACTTCGACTCCGTCGAGAATACGGACGTCATCCTCGTCATCGGCGCCAACCCGCCGGACGCCCATCCCGTCTTCGGCAGCCGCATGAAGAAGCGCATCCGCGAGGGCGCCAAGCTGATCGTGATCGATCCGCGCCGCACGGATCTCGTGAAGTCGGCCCACATCAAGGCCGATTTCCATCTTCCGCTACAGCCAGGCACCAACGTCGCCGTCGTGACGGCGATGGCGCACGTCATCGTCGCCGAAGGTCTCGTCAACGAGGACTTCGTGCGCGCGCGCTGCGATTGGGACGAGTTCAAGGAGTGGTGCGAGTTCGTCTCCCAGGAGGTCAACTCTCCCGAAGCGATGGAGCAGCACACGGGCGTCGATCCCGAGCTGATCCGCGGTGCCGCTCGCCTGTATGCGACCGGCGGCAACGCGTCGATCTACTATGGCCTCGGCGTCACCGAGCACTCGCAAGGCTCGACCACCGTGATGGCCATCGCCAACCTCGCGATGGCGACGGGCAACATGGGACGGACGGGCGTCGGCGTGAACCCGCTGCGCGGCCAGAACAACGTGCAGGGCTCCTGCGACATGGCCTCGTTCCCGCACGAGCTGACCGGCTACCGGCACATCTCGGATACGGAAACGCGCGCGGCCTTCGAGAAGGAATGGAACTGCACGCTCGATCCGGAGCCGGGTCTGCGCATTCCGAACATGCTGGACGCCGCCATCGAGGGCACCTTCAAGGCGATCTACATCGAGGGTGAGGACATTCTCCAGTCCGACCCCAACACGCATCACGTCGCTGCAGGCCTTGAGGCTATGGAATGCGTCGTCGTGCAGGATCTCTTCCTCAATGAGACGGCGCGGTATGCGCACGTGTTCCTGCCGGGCTGCACCTTC